>JAUYCU010000083.1 GCA_030692145.1 bacterium | reverse complement strand
AAATACGTTGATTGCGCCAAAAAGCTATTTGGTTTTTTCTCGCCAAATTACCGGCATTGCCCTAAATAACGACAAAGATACTGTCCGCTTGCTTTTGCCCGAAGGCGTAGTTTTCCAGGAAATAAGTTACGAAAAACCGCCGCAGGGAAAATCGTCGGCCAGAACCAGCGAAGGATTTATTTGGAGCGTGCCAACGCCAGGAGCAATAAATCTTTCAATCGCGGCAACCACCGGAAACAAAGAAATTGTTTATATTGGTGCCCTTAAGGTAGAAACAACTAAAGAGCCTTCCCAGGATATTGCAATCGAATATACTGCGCCAACACAAGAAATCGAGGGGGGATATACGGAAATCACCCCGACCGGAACAAACACCGAAGCCAAAAACCAGCTGGCCTTGGCCAGAGAATTGGTTTCAAAACATCTTTCGAACAATTTAATTTATGTTTTCGTAATTATTGTTTTGTCAGGACTGGTAGTCGGATTGTTGCTGGCAAGATTTCGCAGGCGCAAAAACGAATTTCCGCAAATTTAATTGACTCTTGCAATGATTTCTGCCAAAATTTATTTATTAAACATTAATTACTGAATTTATGAGCGGACATTCCAAGTGGGCAAACATTAAAAACAGAAAAGAAGCCATGGACAAAAAGAAGGGTAATGTCTTTTCCAAAATGGCAAAGCTGATTGAAATCGCGGCAAGAAAAGGCGGAGACCCGGAAAAAAACCCAACCTTACGCTTAACCATTGAAAAAGCGCGATCTTTTAATATGCCCAACGAAAATGTTGTCCGAGCTATCAAAAAAGGATCGGGCGAAAACAAGGAGGGCGGACAATTGGAAGAGGGATTGTATGAGGCGTACGGACCCGAAGGAAGCCAATTGATTATCGAAACAATTACCGATAATAAAAACAGGACATTGTCCGACGTTCGCCATATTTTAACCGAACACGGCGGGAGGTTGGCGGAAAGCGGAAGCGTAAAATGGAACTTTAATCAAATGGGAACAATTATAGTCGACAAATCGAAAGTGGCGTCTCAAAGCAAGGAAGAACTGGAGCTTAAAATGATCGATGCAGGAGCAGAAGATATCAGATGGAGAGAAGACGTTTTGGAAATCTATGCCAAGCCGGAAAATCTGGAAAAGCTTAAAGAAGCAATCAAAAGACAAAATATCGAAATCGAGGAATCCGGATTGGGTTGGGTCCCGAAAAACGAAATCGAAATTAAGGAACCGCAAGCAAAAAAACAGATTGAAACTCTTTTTGATGAACTGGACGAAAACGACGACGTAAAAGACATATTTTCTAATATAATGTAATATGATTATCTTGGGAATCGATCCAGGAACAGCGATTGTCGGTTTCGGCTTGATTGAAAAAGAAAACAAGAGCCAGAAACTGAAATTAATCGAATACGGATGCATAAAAACATCCGCTAAGTTTTCTACCGCGGAAAGACTAAAAATCATTTACGAGGAATTAAGTTCCTTGCTAAAAAAACACAAACCAGATATAGTGGCGGTTGAGGACCTTTTCTTTTTCAAAAATTTAAAAACCGCAATCAATGTAAGCCAGGCGCGGGGAGTAATTTTACTTGCCATTGCCGAAAAAAATATTGTTGTTGCCGAATTTACTCCACTACAAATCAAGCAAGCGGTTGCCTGCTATGGCCGTGCGGAAAAACTTCAGGTTCAGAAAATGGTTAAAACGCTCCTGGGTCTGGATGAAATTCCCAAACCCGACGATGCCGCAGACGCCTTGGCAGCAGCGATATGCTGCGCGCACAGCACAAGAAGTTAATATTCGGAGTTGACAGCCGATTTTTAAAAGATATAATAATGCTTGCAGGTTCAAACGGCTCTCAAAGAGCAAGCCATGCAAATAATAATTATTAAAATAAAATCATGACTAACGATCTTAAGGATCCCTACTCTCCTTTTTTGATGGAAGAAGATGAAGAAGTGAACGAACCGGAAGAAACAGAAAAAGAGGAAGAAAAAGAGGAAGAGGAAGACGAAGAAGACGAGAAAGAAAAAGAAGAAGAAAGCGACGACCTTGAAGGAGACGACGAAACAGAAGACGAAGAAGAATAATAAATTAACTAAAACCCCCATACAAAATGGGGGTTTTAGTTTTAAAAAAGAACTTTTTATATTAGTTTAACGAATTTTCTTTTCCCCGCACGAATAATCATGCCCTTTTTCGGCGTAATTTCTTTCTTGTTAT
This sequence comes from bacterium, assembly GCA_030692145.1. GTDB lineage: Bacteria > Patescibacteriota > Minisyncoccia > RBG-13-40-8-A > RBG-13-40-8-A > JAUYCU01. Next base: position 1,438 of record JAUYCU010000083.1, on the reverse strand, counting down.
ATTTATTAATTACTACGCCATCTATTTCTACGTCTATGGCTCCTTGTTTTATTAACCTATCTGCCGCTGATCTTGATGGTGCTAGCCCGGTTTCAACTAAAACAATTGATGTCGAGCTTATTCTCTTGTTAAGTTTTACTTCCGGAATGTCTGTTGGTTGAATTCCTTCTTTAAAAACTCGGTTGAATTCTTTTTCTGCCTCTTCGGCTGTTTTTTTATCGTAATGAATAGAAACTACCTCCTTTGCCAGTTTTGCCTTTTCGTCTCTGGGATTTACTTTCCCTGCTTTGATTTTTTCGGAAATCTCAGCCAATTCATCAAGAGAAAGATTGGTACAGAGCTCAAGACCGGGAATTATCAATTCGTCAGGCCAAGACATAATTTTCCCGTACATTTGGTCAGGTTTTTCGTCCAGATTAATCATATTGCCTTCTGTTTTGCCCATTTTTTTGCCCGTTGGGTCGGTCAAAAGCTTTAACGTTAAAACCAGTTTTTCTTTGTTTTTGAGCGCTTTAATCAAGTCCCTTCCGCAAAGCATATTAAAAGTCTGATCATTGCCACCAATTTCCAAATCAACGTCCATTGCCACGCAATCGTATGCCTGGGCCAACGGATACAAAAACTCGTGTAAATAAATTGGCTTGTTGTTTTTTATTCTTTCCTGAAACATGTCCCTGATTATCATCTGCTGAACCGTAAAATTCGAGGCCAATTCGATTAAATCGCCGAATTTCAATTTGTTGTTCCATTTACTATTATAAAGTACTTTTGCCGGATTCTTGCCCGAAAAATCCAGAATTTTGCTTACTTGTTTTTTGTAATTTTTGAGGTTTTCCAATATTTCTTTTCTGTTGAGTTTTTTTCTCGCCGCTGTTTTGTCGCTCGGATCTCCAATCATCCCCGTAAAGTCCCCGATCAGAAAAATAACTTCGTGACCCAGTTTTTGAAATTGGGCTAATTTTCTCAAGGTAATCGCGTGGCCGATATGCAGGGAGGTGTTTGTGGGGTCGTAACCGCAATAAAGCCGAATCCTTTTTCCGGATTTCAATAATTTTTCCAGCGCTTCCGGGTTCGGATAGATTTTTTCCACTCCCTTTTTCAGGACTTCTTTTATTTTTTCCGCGTTAATGATGATTTTTCCCATATTTTTACTCTACTATAATTTACGGGATTAAACAATATTGCTATAATTCGGTTGTTATTTTATGATTAGAATATCGTATTAATATTATATAATGCCGAAAATAACTTCTTATCATAGGGGAAGCCAGGCTGGTTTATGGACAAAAATCAGGCTTTTTTGGTTTCGCAAGAAAAGTGGAGCCAAACACAAGAAAACATTAAAAAGGATTTTGGTTTTTCTTGTCGGCGCTTTTGCGGTTTTTTTAATTGGGGTTGTCGGAATTTTCGCTTATTTTGTAAAGGACTTACCCAACGC
>JAUYCU010000114.1 GCA_030692145.1 bacterium | reverse complement strand
ATCAAATTCTTCTTCATTTTCTTTTGGCACCAGAAAAGCACTGCTACAAATCATTGAATCTTTCATCACTTCCCTGCTTCTTAAAAGCTCTCTTTCTTTGAAATCTACAGCCAATTTCTTTAAGGGGCTGAGAATTCTTTCAGCCTCTCTTTCCCTTTTTGCATCTAATGCTTTCTGAACTAATTCTCCTACACCGGCTAATTTCATTTGAAAAGGGTTCTTTTGAGCTTCCTTTTTTGCTCTTTGAATTTCAGGATTTTCTGCAACTATTTCCTGGAAAATGCTTGGCATATCTTTCCATAATGCCCTGAGGCCTAATTCTATCCGTCCTTCCGTAATCGGAAATGTTTCTAAAAGTTCTTTTCTTTTTGCTTTTAAGATTTTTTCTCTTATATCTTCAGCTGACTTTGCTACCGTTCCAAAGCGAACCGGTAAAACATCGTATCCTTTTTTCATTACTTCCTCGATAACTCTTTGGTGGCAGGTTAAATGTTCTTTTATAAATGAATATTCTTCTTTTAATGTATCGCTCACGACGATTGCCAGACCTCCTTCGCTAATGGTATAAACCTTTTCCCCATCCTGCCCTAAAATGTTGAATTTTGGGGAAATCTTTTCTTTAATAACACAATAAAGATATTTTCCCTCAGTCATATTTTATTATTATCGAATTTTTAACATCTTCTTCTTTAAAAGAATATTTTTGACCCTGCCTACCGGCAGGCAGGTTTTCTCCTTTTCCCATAGCGAACTGAAAGTTCGATATATCGAATCTCCGATTCGCTATAACCTCATCGCAACTCTCACAGTAATTCTCTAAAATATTGTAGGCTTGAGATAGTTTTTTCATCTGCGCTTCATTGCCTTGAAGTTTATCCGGATGATATCGGTGCGAAAGTTTATAATAAGCTTCCCTAATTTCATCAAAGGTTGCCGCTTCGGCCAATCCCAACAGTTTTCTTGCCCCATCTACTACTTCAAAATTTCCAAGCTTAAGATTGATATTTACAAAACTATAAGGCGGCATCGGACCAATGTACTTGAATTTTAACCCTCTTTCATATTTCTTTCCCAGTTCCTGCATTTTTTTATCAAGCTCAGGTTCTCTGGCCTTCTCTATTAAGAAAGAGAAATTAGCTATCATTTCCTCATCAATTAATTTATTCGATGTGGAATCGAGAGACAAGTTTCTTAGGAATGCGTGAATATCATTAATAAAAGTTTGTCTGCAAGTTTCTGCTTCTTTCTGTATTAATTTTCCTAACTTCAATTTAATTGGCATTCCGAGAATGGTTCCTTTTGAAGATAGTTCTTGTTTTAATTTCTGGATTTCTAAATTGGTATTGGCTAATTCTTCAAGAATTTTTTGGGGATTCCACCATACCTGGACCGTAAATTCCGCTTTGCCAGTTATATTTTTTAGAGCCATTTTGAATTGAAGATAGGCTCTCTCTAAAATGCGCAACACCTCATCGACGCTCGGAGCAATGATTCCAAATGCCATAGGAACTATATCGTAATCTTTCATTACAACCTCGTTGACTTTCTGATGGACGGTAACATTTCTTGTCAGTTCTTTCTTATCCAAACGATCAAAATTAATAATCGGAGTGCTTGAAACTACTGCTGCTATATTTTTA
>JAUYCU010000088.1 GCA_030692145.1 bacterium | reverse complement strand
GATATTAACGCGCCATTGCCGATTGGATATGGCCAGACGATTTCACAGCCGTTGACCGTTGCTTTTATGTTGGAATTACTTCAACCTAAGCCAGATGATAAGATTCTGGATATTGGTTCGGGTTCGGGTTGGCAAACAGCTTTGTTGGCGCATTGCGTCGGCGAAAAGGGAAAGGTGATTGCCATAGAACTTATTCTCGAGCTTGCGGAATTCGCAAAGAAAAATATTTCCAGGTATAATTTTATAAAGAAGGGGATTGTAGAAGTAATTTGCGGAGACGGTTCGAAGGGCTATTCCGATATTGCCTCTTATCCCGAGCTTGTCGAGGGATTTGATAAAATTATAGGGGCTGCTTCGGCAACAGAAGAACCGATTGCGCTAAAAAAACAACTTAAGGTTAATGGCAGATTGGTAATACCGATAAAAGAAAGTATTTGGCTATTTGTTAAAAAAGATAATGATAAGTTTGAAAAAAAGGAATTTCCGGGATTTGCTTTCGTGCCGTTGATTAATGGATAGGTTTAGACCCGGATTTATCTCAGTGAATATGCGTCCGATTGCAATCCAATCAAATTTTTTCCGACACGAAGTTTCGGCTCAGATTATTTATACAAAGACACGCGTCGGCGCCCCAGCGAGTCGCCGCGCTCCATCTCGGCCTTGCCTTGACCGTGCGCTCGGCCTGCGAAGGGTCTTTTTAATAAATAATCTTTGCCTTAAGCAAGAACGGGGTCGGAGCTGTGCAATGGTTTCCAGAAAACACAACAAATTCCTTATATGATAGTAAGTTTTTAAGAATCAATGAGTAAAACAATCAACTTAATTAAAAGCAAAAAATTCAAATTGGCGGTTTTGGTTGCCCTGGTTTTTTTATTTTTCTTATCTGTGGGTTTTTTATCACCGGTTAATCGCGGAAACGAAAAAATCGTAAAAATCGAAAAAGGCTGGGGTTCGAGAGAGGTGGCAGAGGAATTAAAAGACGAACAACTGATAAAAAGCAAATGGCTGTTTGTATTTTTCGTCTGGGTTAGAGGATACAATAAACATCTTCAGGCAGGTGAGTATTTGCTGAATCCAAAGATGGATTTATTCGAAATCGGCAGAATGATTTCCAGAGGAGAGGTTGCGCCGAATTACGTAAAAATAACCATTCCCGAAGGCTGGACAAACAGACAAATCGAAGAAAGACTGATTTCTTCGGGGGTTTTAGAACAGGGCAGTAAATTGCCGCAAGAAAAAGAAGGTTATTTGTTTCCCGACACTTATTATTTCGAAAGAAACTCAAGCATTGATGCCATAGCCAAAAAAATGTCGGATAATTTTATCAAAAGAATAAGCGAGGGGATTTCCGAAAATTTGTTGATTGATTCTAGCATGAAATTGCCGAATGCCGTGATTATGGCAAGTATTCTGGAAAAAGAAGTGAAGAGCGACGAGGACAGGGCGATTGTTTCGGGAATTTTCTGGAAAAGAATCGAAGATAATTATCCTTTAGAATCCTGTGCAACCATTGCCTATATTTTGGGCTTAGACAAAAAACAATACTCTTACGAAGATACGCGCGTGAAGTCTCCGTATAATACTTATATTAATATAGGTCTCCCGCCAGCACCAATCGATAATCCGGGATTGTCGGCAATTAAAGCCGCGCTTAATCCTCAATATACCGAATATAATTTTTTCTTAAGCGCGCCGGACGGCAGAACAATATTTTCCAAAACCCTTGACGAACACAATATGAATAAGTTAAAATACTTGAAATAATCCGTTCTTTAAAAAGGAGGAAAGTATGTACCAAAGAATAAGGGCGATAGTGTTTGACTTCGGAAAAGTGTTGGCAAAATTCGACCACATGAAAACATGCGAGGGGTTGGCCAGATTCAGTCTTTTAACGGCATCGGAAATCTACCAGATTATTTTCAAAGAAGGACTGGAAAAAGAATACGATAGCGGGAAAATCAGCTCCGTTGATTTTTACGAAACGGTTAAGGAAAAAATCAGCGCTTCTTCTGGTCTGCATTTTGCAGACTTTGCCAGAATTTGGGGCGATATTTTCACGCCGAACGACGAAATCGAGGAACTCATTGCCGATATCTGTCCGGAAATCCGGAAAATTCTTCTTTCGAATACCAACGAACTGCACTGGGATTACATCGAAAAAATTCCCGTGATCCGAGAATTTTTCTCTGACCCGAAATTTCTGGTAAGGTCTTACATAGAAAGAATGCGCAAACCGGAACTCGGAATTTTCCAATTGGCAATCGAAAAAGCCGGCTGCCCGCCCGAAGAAATGATTTACATCGACGATATTCAGGAATACGTAGATGTTTTTCAAAGCCTCGGAGGGCATGGGATAGTTTATGATTGTACAAAAGAGTCAATAATCGATCTTTTGAAAAAGCTGTCGCCATTCGGAGTATTTATCTGATAAAAAAAGGAACGGACACCACGGGGTGTCCGTTTTTTTGTTGGGTTATTCAGTCCTTGGGCCAGAAATGCGGGAAGGTGGCGAAAAAGATCATCAGAATCGAAAGGGATGTGCACGCGCGGTAGATTGCGCCGTCTTCGTCCTGGCCTTGTGCGATGCGCTCGAGAAGTTCCGGAACTGTCAGATACTCTGCCTTGTAGATCATTTCGTTCTTGTCGAGCTTCTTTTCCTCGATTTTGTCGAGGTCGACCTGGATAAAGACCAGGTCGGACCAGGTGGCCACGAATGTGGGGTTGGGGTTGTGGAAGGGGAAAGCGGGCCTGAATTTCGCGAGGATAGTTCTGAGTCCGATTTCCTCGCCGAGTTCGCGGATCGCGCCATCTTCTGCGGTTTCGAATTCTTCGAGCAGGTCTTTGCCGATGATCTTGTTTTTGAAGCCCATCGGGATCTGGCCGAATTTCAGCGATTCGCTGAGCTTGGGATCGATCGGATGCAGGGCATGCGGCCGTTCCTCGGTGAGGATGGCGATCTTGACCTTGCCGGTCTTTTTGTCGAAGCCCCAGGCCACCGAGTTGGTGTTCGGCGCTTCGTGATAGCGCGGCCGGTTGAAACCGGGGCTGCTATCGGCGTTGATGACGACCACGTCTTCGACCTTGCCGAACCGTGAAGTTGCTTCCCATTCCGTTCCGGGGGGAAATTCCTGGGTCTTGCCGTCGGGCGGGGTGACTCTGAGAAGCCAGTTGAGATCCGCCGGCCTGTTGATAAAGAAATCCGGCTTTCTTTTCCGAGCCTCCGACATACTGATGATTTTGCCTTTCATTAGGCACCTCCTTTGATTTAAAGATCTGACCTTATTTAAGGTCTTTGATAGTATAGCAAGGTTATAAATTCTTGTCAAATATGTGGCCAAGGTTAGCACAACTAATAATAAATTTTTTCTGATATTAAAATTCCGCAAGTGCTTGACAATAATATTGATAAGTGATATTGTTACGTTATTGTTCTTTGAAATCAAAACAACGTTTCGTTGTTTGGCTATATAGTTGTGCGGATGGCGATTAAGCCAGGGAATGGGTCCTTGGCGAAATCCATCCAACTTCTCGAGCCCGATATCTATGAGGGATTCGGGCAATGAAGGGAGGCCATAAATGGCAAAAGTTTGTTTGTTTGTTTCGGGCAATGCTTTTCATTCTTTTTTGCTCGGCGATCGTTGGCAAAAAATGTATGACGAGCAGTTAGGATTGAACGCAATCGGCAGATCGGGTATTCCGATTACGGTGGGTCATCAAGGAATCGATTACGAGCTTTATCCGTTTTTGAAAGATGTTCACAGAAAGTATCCCAACATTTCCGTGGTTAATGCCACCTACACGCATTCGCTTTTACCTCTTATTCCGTCTGAAGAATCAGGACAGAAAAAATGGGAAACGAGAAATCTTTTGGGTGATTTGCCCATTACCTTTTTCTCGGAATTCTACGGACCGGAAGCCGAGTTTATCCCTACGGAGTTCTTCTTTTTTCTCCGCGACCAGACGTGTTCTTATTCAATAAATCTGGGGACGTGGAAAAATATTGATGTAAGTCCGGATGTCGATTCGATTCTCCCGTTTAATACAATTTCCGTGAAATATCTCAATCATATTGGGATAGTCATGGATGGCTTCAAGAGGTTTAACGAAGAAGGATGGTTTAAATTCGCCGCAATGCCGAACCAAGCCAACCTTTCCAGGATTATGTTCGAATTTGAAGCGATGCTGCAGGACCCGAGAAAGGTTATCGTTGTTCCGATGGATTTGGAGCAACCCTATGTCGGAAGCGTAGTCGGAGAAAAATTGTGGACTATGTTTTTCGACGAAATTAAGCGGCGCGGCTTTGCCGAGCATATTGTCGGCATTCAATCTTTCTTTGATGATTTTCGTAATTACGCATTGCCAATTAAGCGCCCTCACAGAATTTTAAGTAAGTGGACCACGCACCTTATCCAGCTTCAGTACCTTCAGCACATTGCCAGGTTCAGGGTTCACACAGAAAAAGAAAGGCTTCTATATGCCTTAACCTTAAGTTCTGACCTACTTTCTTCTTGGAATAGGTATGTGCAGGGTTCAACAAAATATCCGGTAGCATATTCCTGTGAAACACTGGATGGAGCAAAAATCGTCATGTCTCAGGGGCCGAATATCGATCTTCAAGAGGAGTGTTTGGCAGCTTGTCAGGTACTCGAAAAGGGAGATAAAAAGTTTACCGATAAAATTGCCAAAATAAATAATAGCGGCCTTATCCCGCACTTAGCGGAATGGGCAGCACGAAAAGGAATTTGATTTTTAAAAGCCGTTCACTCGAAGAAGTGATCGGCTTTTTCTTTTTCATTTTTTTAGTCTATAATTGAAATATATGTGGTTTACATTGGCACTGCTCGGAGCTTTTTTCCAGGCAACTTATTTAATTTTAAATAAGGTTTTTTTGAGAAAAATAAATGAATATATTTTAGGTGCGGGAGTATTTTTAACCTCCTCCTTATTCTTATTTATATTTTCGACCATTAAAGGTTTCCCGTTTTTGGGTGAAAAATTTTTCTTCGCAATATTGATTACGGGATCGATTAATGTTGTTACCACGATACTTATTCTTAAATCCCTAAAAACAACCGATGCTTCTTTGGTTTTTCCGATGTTGTCATTTACGCCGGCGTTCACGATTTTGACATCATTTATAATCTTGAAAGAATTTCCTACGCAGTATGGGTTTATCGGCGTGTTGTTGATAGTTTTTGGTTCTTATGTTTTAAATTCCGAATCAATTAAGCTAAAAAAAATCCTGGAGCCGTTCAGAACAATGTTTTCGACAAGGGGATTAATTTACGCTTTTATAGTTGCCTTTCTTTTCAGTGTTTCCACTATTTATGATAAAATCGCGGTCATGAATTCCGATCCGATTTTTGGCTCCGCAGCGAGCTGTCTTTTTATTTCGATTCTTTTGATTCTCATTAATTTTATAAGAAAGGATAATTTTTTTAAGGAATATAAATCAGAATTGCCAAAATTCGGGGTATCTGGCCTTGCCAATGCTTTTTCAATTTTTCTCGTGAATTCGGCGCTGACGATGCAAATAGTTCCATATGTAAGTTCAATCAAGAGAGTATCGGTTTTGTTTGGCGCAATTTATGGTTTTATATTATTTAAAGAAAAAAACATTATAAAAAGATTGGTCGGCACATTGATTATGGTTTCTGGGGTCGCTTTAAT
>JAUYCU010000037.1 GCA_030692145.1 bacterium | reverse complement strand
TTATGGTTTTTTTGACTATTGTTGTCGCGATTCTAATACTGGGTATTTTGATTTTTGCTCACGAATTGGGTCATTTTGTCAGTGCAAAAAAATCCGGAGTGAGGGTCGAAGAGTTCGGGTTCGGTTTCCCGCCCCGAATTTTTTCTTTTAAGAAAGGAGAAACGGTTTATTCGCTAAACTTAATTCCGATCGGGGGGTTTGTGAAAATTTACGGCGAAGAAAGAGACGGAAAGGACACGAAAAGTAAATTTGCTTTTTACAACAAACCCGCCTGGCAAAGAGCAATTATACTTTTAGCCGGAGTATTTATGAATTTGGTGGTAGCCGCGATTTTTCTTTCCATCGTACATGGTATAGGTGTACCGACAATCATTGAAAACGGGGAAGATGTAAACGCAAAAAATATTCAAATTCAAATTATCGAAGTGGCAAAAAATTCGCCGGCGGAAATTGCCGGAATAAAAATCGGGGATTCGATTCAGGAGCTGTCCTTTAAAACGGAATCAATAAAAATCAAAACAATCGAAGAAGTACAAAATTTTATTTCTTTGCATATCGGAGAGGAAATTCAAATAATATTTAAAAGGGGAAACGAAATACTTTCCCAAAAAATGACACCAAGGCCAAACCCACCCGAAGGCGAGGGAGCAACGGGAATTGCTATGGCGAAAACCGGATTGATTTCCCATCCCTGGTATGAAGCAATTTGGCTTGGAATCAAGACAACGGGACAAATGGTCGTTACTATGGTCAGTTTGTTTTATTTATTGATTAAAACCCTGATTATGAAAGGAACGATGATTGGTGAGGTGGCCGGTCCTGTAGGAATTTATAACATGACCACGCATATGGTTAAATTGGGTTGGGTTTATGTTCTGCAATTTGCCGCTATTTTATCGATTAATTTGGCGATTTTGAACGCTTTGCCTTTTCCCGCTCTGGACGGCGGGAGATTGTTATTTCTTTTGATAGAAAAAATCAAGGGCAAGCCGATAAAATTCAAAACCGAAAGAACGGCTAACGCAATCGGTTTCGCAATTCTGATTCTTTTGATGATTGTCGTTACCTTCAGAGATGTAATTAAATTATTTTAAGCACATGAAACAATCTATTTTATTCGGAAAAACAACCAGATCAATACCCGTTGATATAAAAAATCCAAGCAATAAATACCTGTATCAAGGTGGCTTTATACGACAAATTGCCGCCGGTAGATATGCGTATTTGCCTTTGGGGTTTAAGACTTGGAACAAGGTTTTAAATATTATTCAGGAAGAAATGGAAAAAATCGGTTCGCAAAGAGTGATTACGCCCACGCTCCAACCGATTGAATTTTGGAAAACGACAAACAGAGACAAGGCATTCGGAGATTTAATGATGATAGTTGACGACCATCACGGTTCGACTTTCGCAATTGGCGGGACCGCCGAAGCGCAAATGGTGGAATTGGTGAAAAAGTTCAAACCGAGCTACAAAGACTTGCCGATAATTATTCATCAGATTTCCAATAAGTTTAGGGACGAGAAAAGACCGCGAGGAGGATTGTTGAGGTTAAGAGAATTTACAATGAAAGATGCATATTCTTTTTGTAAATCGGAAAAAGAGCAATTGGATGTTTATTACAAATTTTATAAAGCATACGAGAGTATTTGTAAGAGATTGGATTTAAAGGCAATTGCCGTAGAAGCCGACAGCGGAGCCTTGGGCGGAAAACTCTGTCATGAATTTATGGTTTTAAACGATTTCGGTGAAGATAAAATTTTTGTGTGCGACAAGTGTAAATATGCCGCAAATAACGAAAGAACCGAGTTTATAAGAAACGACGTGAATTCAAAAGACAAAATGCTTTCATTAAAAGACGTTTATCAACCGGCCAATGTGGACAAGATTGAACAAATGTCCATGTTTTTCAAGGTTCCCAAAAACAGAATACTTAAAGATGTATTATATAAAGGAAACGATAATAAATATTACGTGCTTATTATTAGGGGTGACATGGATGTTAACGAGATAAAACTGGCCAGGGAACTAAATATCGATTTCGTCGAACCGGCATCGGAAGAAGACCTGAAAAAATTAGGGACGATTCACGGTTCCGTGCCCGTGAAAGGGTTAAAAGGCGTCCGTTTTTATGGCGATTTGTCCCTGAAGACAGTCAAGAATTTTACAGGCGGATACAAGAGAGAAGAAAAAGAATTGGAATGGCAAAATACCAATTTGGATCGAGATTTCAAGGTAGAAAAATTAATTGATGTTGCTGAAGCAAAAAACGGGGATTTATGCGGAAGGTGTAAAAAGGGGAAACTTCAAGAGAAAAAAGCGATTGAATTCGGGCATGTTTTCAATCAGGAACTGTTTTATACCAAGCCCCATCAAGCTTATTTTACCGATAAAGACGGAAAAGATAAGGAAATTTGGATGGGCGCCTATGGAATAGGAGTAGACAGGGCAATGGCGACGATAGTGGAAATTTATCATGACGAAAAAGGTATTGTTTGGCCAAAACAAGTGGCTCCTTTCGAGATTCATTTGATTGTCGTGGGAAACAACAAAAAGGTTTACGAACAGGCGGAAAAAATATATAACGAACTGAAAAAAAATAAAGCGGATGTTTTATACGACGACAGAGATGTCGCTCCGGGAGTAAAGTTCGTTGATGCGGATATAATCGGAATTCCCCTGAGAATCGTGGTGAGCGAAAAAACATTGAAAAAACAAAGCGTAGAACTTAAAAAGAGGGACGAAAAAACGCTAAAAATCGTAAAAATAAAAGATATTCTGAAAAATGTTTAACAGAATTTTGGGAAAAATCTCCAAGGACATAGGAATTGATCTGGGAACAGCCACTACGCTGGTCTATGTTCGAGGTAGAGGAATCGTGATTAACGAACCATCGGTTGTGGCCGTAAATCAGAAAACCAATCAAATTTTGGCAATCGGAGAAGAAGCGAAAAGAATGGTTGGCAGAACGCCTGCCCATATTTCCGCAACCAGACCATTGATTCAAGGCGTGATTTCCGATTTTGAGGTTACCGAACAAATGTTGCGTTATTTTATTCACAAAGTTCATAAAGGAAGTTTCAATTTATTACCACGACCAAGGGTAATCGTGGGAATTCCCTCAGGTATTACCGAAGTCGAAAAAAAGGCCGTACGAGATGCAACGCTGAGCGCGGGTGCAAGAGAAGTTTATTTGGTGGAAGAAGTAATGGCGGCAGCTATTGGTGCCCGCTTGCCTGTTCAGGAACCGGTCGGAAATATGGTAGTGGATATCGGCGGCGGAACCACCGATATTGCCATAATTTCCTTAGGAGGAATTGTTGTCAGTAAAACCTTGAAAATTGCTGGAGACAAGCTGAATCAAGACATTATTGATTATGCCCATGAAGAACTAAAATTGGTTTTAGGGGAAAGAACGGCTGAAGATATCAAGATTTCCATCGGCTCCGCCTATCCAATTGAAGAATTATTAGAGGCACCGATGAGGGGACGAGACCTCGTTACCGGATTACCGAAAGAAATAATCGTCAACAGCGACCAAATCAGAGAAGCGCTTAGCGAATCCAACCGTATTATCGTAAATGCGGTAAAGGACGTAATCGAGGAAACGCCTCCGGAACTCGTGGCAGACATTATGCAAAAAGGAATTATGCTTGTAGGTGGAGGAAGTTTATTAAGAGGGCTTGATAAACTTATCAACAAGGAGACGAAAATGCCCACCAAGGTTGTGGATGATCCATTAACCGCGGTAGCAAGAGGAGCAGGGATTATCTTAGAAGAATTAGACAGATTAAAAGAGGTTTTGGTTTCCACCGACTACGGAGAAGTTCCAAGATAGACAATAAGTTATAAGTTATGAGGTTTAAATTTTCGAAAAAATATCTTATTTTTTCCATTGTCCTGATATTGGGACTTGTTTTTTTAAATGTTTTCCCAAATATTTCCGAATTTTTGGGAAATTTTGTTTTTAAAATATTCTCCCCGATTCAGAAACTTTTTATAAAAACAGGAAACAGGATCGTTGGGTTTTTCGAAATAACCTTGTCGATAAAAGAATTGGGAAGAGAAAATACCGAGTTGAAACAAAAAAATATAGAGATAGAGGCGGAACTGGCTGGACTTAGGGAAACCGAAAGAGAAAACAAAATATTGCGAACAGCATTGAATTTTTCGCAAAAAGAAATTCTGCTTTACGAAATTGCATCGGTGGTCGGGAAAGAAATTCAAGGAACAGGAGATTGGATTTTAATCGATAAAGGAGCCAAAAACGGAATAGAAAAAGATATGCCGGTTGTTTCCGAAGAATTTTCTCTGATTGGAAGAATCGTTAAAGTCGAAAACAATTTTTCCAAAGTGATGTTGATTACCAATAAAGAAAGCGTGGTTGCCGCTCTTATCGAAAACAAAAGAAGCGAAGGATTGGTTCAAAAAGAAGAAGGCGGGGGTAAGATTTTCATGGATTTTATTCCCAAGGACGAAAATCCCGAAACAGGAGAAAACGTAATAACCTCGGGCATGGATAAGATTTACCCGAAAGGAATTTTAATCGGAAAAATAGAAAGCATCGATTTATCGCAAAACCAATTATTTCAGAAAATCATCATTCTTCCATCCGTAAATTTCAACAAACTGGAAGAGGTATTTGTCGTTAAGTAACAAATAACAGTATATAAGAAATATGAAATTTATCTTTTCGATGATTTTTATTCTGGTCTTGTTGTTTTTTCAGATTGGAATACTTCCTCATTTGGCGATTCGAGAGGTGTATCCCAATATCGTTCTTGTTTCTTTTATTTCTTTTGTCATCTTAAGGGGATTCAAAAAATCGATAGTTTGGGCAATCGCAGCGGGGTTATTTTTGGATTTTTATTCACTGAATAATATTGTCGGAATATTTGTTGTCTGTTTTTTATTGTCTTCCTATCTTGCTTTTTTTCTCAGCCAAAATATTTTCAAAAAAAGCAACCCTTCTTCCGTAATTCCTATTTTCTTTTTGACGACCATTTTTTATAATTTATCGGCTTTAGTTCTGCACAAAATTTTTAGTCTCGAATTTGATTTCGGAATTTTAACTTTTCTGGTTAATGTCTTATATAATACAATTATCGCTATTCCTGTTTTTTATTTAATCAAAAAATATTATGCTCGAAAACCCGATAAAATATAAAATAAAAAGAAAATACCGAGATGATATCGGACCGGAGGAAATTTTTCTCGATTCAAAAAGATTAAAAGAGTCTCCGGACGGAGAAAAAGAAAAAATAGAAAAACCAATCAAGGAAAACGTGCTTAAGGTATTTTTGGTGATTATCGCAATAATCTTAGGAACCCTGCTTTTTAAAAGTTTTCAATTACAAATCATTAAAGGGAATTATTGGCGAGACCTTGCCGACGAAAACAGAATACGTTCTTATCCGATAAAACCCTTAAGGGGGGTTATTTACGACAAGAACAAGATACCTTTGGCGATAAATGTGCCGAAACTTGATCTTGTTACGATTCCTGCCGACCTGGAAAAAAACGAAAACTTCGATAAAATCATCGATAGGTTGTCTTTAGCCCTGGGAAAACCAAGAGAAGAAATAGAAAAAACAATAAAAAACAATGCGGCGTTATCTTATCCGATTATTATCGAAGAAAACATCGAAAGAGAAAAAGCGTTGCTGTTGGAATCGAGTTTTAACGATGTTCCGGAAATAAATATTGTTAAAAACAGCTTTCGTCAATACGAAAACGGACCAATTTTTTCTCACGTTTTGGGATATCTCGGAAAAACCAACGAGGAAGAAGTTTCGGAAAAAAAATATCTTTTCGACGACTATATCGGCAGAACCGGATTGGAGAAAATATACGACGAACAGTTAAGGGGAAATTACGGAGAGCAATTGGTAGAAGTCGACAGCATGGGTAAAGCGCAAAAAACACTGGCAATAAGAGATGCGAAAGCGGGAAAAGACCTAATACTCTCAATTGATGCAGGGCTTCAGGAAAAGATTTACGCTTTAATGAAATCGAAGCTCGGCACTTTATCCACATCTCGAGCCGCGGCAGTAGCGGTTAATCCTCAAAACGGGAAAATATTGGCATTGGTGAGTTTGCCTGAATTCGACAATAATCAATTCATAAGGGGTCTATCCCCCAAAGAGTTTGATGAAATCTTTAATAACAAAAATGAGCCGTTGTTTAATCGTGCTATTTCCGGTCTTTACCCTCCGGGCTCAACAATAAAGCCGATACTCGCTTCAGGGGCCCTAACAGAAGGAATAATCAGTCCCGAAAAACAAATAAATTGTCCCGGATATCTGAATTTAACCGATAAATTCAGTTCGAGTATAATTTGGACGCATAATGATTGGAAAGCACATGGTCCGACAAGTATGATTAAAGCGATTGCCGAGTCTTGCGATGTTTACTTTTACACCATTGGCGGGGGTTATGGAGATATCGAAGGATTGGGCATCGAAAGAATAGAAAAATATCTGAAACTATTCGGCTTGGGAAAAATCTCCGGCATAGATTTAATTGGCGAAAAACCAGGTTTTATCCCCAATTCGTCATGGAAAGAGGAAACCAAAAAAGAAAAATGGTATATCGGAGATACCTATAATGTATCAATAGGGCAAGGAGATGTTCTGGCCTCTCCACTACAAATCGCAATGGCAACAGCGATTGTTGCCAATAACGGAACCCTGTTCCGCCCCCAACTGGTTCAGAATAAAGAACCGGAAATTATCGATAAAGACATCATTAAAAAAGAAATCTTGGAAATAATTCGGAAGGGTATGAGAGAAGCCGTAGTTTCCGGCTCTGCCCGTTATTTATCGGACTTAGTCGTAAATGCGGCAGGAAAAACCGGAACCGCGGAAACAGCAAAAAATAAGGCGCCACACAGTTGGTTTACTGTTTTTGCTCCGTACGAAAATCCGGAAATCGTAATTACTATTTTAATCGAAAACGGAGGAGAGGGAAGTTCGACTGCCGTACCCATTGCCAAAGAAGCATTGAATTGGTATTTTCGAGACAAGGCTCAAAGCTTCCAGTAACTTTATCGATGTTGCATTTTTTTATGATTTATAATATCATTAACTTTAATTCGTAAATACCTCGTCAAAAATTATTGATGAGGTAAAAATATTATTGTAAGATAAATAAAATGGAAAGATATTTGACCGCGCAAAAATTAAAAGAATT
Organism: bacterium; assembly: GCA_030692145.1. Classification (GTDB taxonomy): domain Bacteria; phylum Patescibacteriota; class Minisyncoccia; order RBG-13-40-8-A; family RBG-13-40-8-A; genus JAUYCU01. The sequence continues at coordinate 7,232 of JAUYCU010000037.1, read as the reverse complement.
GATAAAAGAATTGGACGAATTGAAACAAAAGAGGGGAGGCATAAGCGAAAGAATCAGAATCGCTCAAGACATGGGTGATTTGTCGGAAAATGCGGAATATACCGAAGCAAAAGAATCGCAGGCATTCAATGAGGGCAGAATCAAGGAATTGGAAGAAATCATCAAAAACGTAGCGATTATTTCCAAAAAATCGGCTTGTGAGTCCGTGGAAATAGGATGTGAAATAACCGTTCAGAACAAGGTTGGCAAAAAAACATTCTTTATCGTCGGTTCACAAGAAGCCGACCCGACACAAGGGAAGATTTCCAACGAGTCGCCTTTGGGGCGGTCTTTTTTGGGTAAAAAAGAAGGAGACGAAGTAATGGTTCAAACTCCGAACGGGAAAATTCATTATAAAATATTGGATATAAAATAATTTTATGGAAAGAATAAATATTTTGGATACAACAAAACATGCCGGCGAAAAAGTAAAAGTTTGTGGTTGGGTCCATACACGAAGAGACCACGGCAAAATTATTTTTATCGACTTGCGCGACCGCTCGGGCTTATTGCAGGTTGTTTTCGGAGACGAAACCTTTAAGATGGCACAAGAATTACGTTCGGAATGGGTAATTTCCATTGAAGGCACAATCAATAAAAGACCGGAAAAAATGATTAATCCCAACCTTAAAACAGGAACAGTGGAAATGGTTGCCGAGAAATTGGAAATATTGAATAAAGCGGAAACGCCGCCATTTTCTGTGGATACGGACGGATACGAAATCGGCGAAGACAACAGATTAAAATACAGATATATTGATATTCGCAGGGAAAGGATGAAAGATAATCTTGTTTTAAGACACAAGGTTATTCAATTCATCAGAAATTTTTTGTCCGATAATGCTTTTGTCGAAATAGAAACGCCGATTCTGACCAAATCGACGCCCGAAGGAGCAAGAGACTACGTTGTTCCTTCTAGGTTATCACACGGAAAATTTTATGCCTTACCACAATCTCCACAACAATACAAACAACTTTTAATGGTTGCGGGCATGGAAAAATATTTTCAAATCGCCAGATGCTTCAGAGACGAAGACAGTAGGGGAGACAGACAACCGGAATTCACGCAACTGGATGTGGAAATAAGTTTTCCGACACAAGAAGAAATTTTATCCCTGATGGAGAAACTTTATACGGAATTGGTTAAAGAAATAATGCCCGAAAAACACATTACCCAAACACCGTTCCCTCGTTTGACTTACGAAGAAGTGATGAAAAAATACAACAGCGACAAACCCGATTTGCGTAAAAACAAAGAAGATAAAAACGAATTGGCGTTCGCGTTCGTAGTTGATTTTCCCGCATTCGAATGGAAAGAAACGGAAAAACGTTGGGATGCCGTTCATCACCCCTTCACCAGGACTCAAAACAAAAGAAATCTGAAAGAGAAAGAATTTATCGACGAGATGAAAAAAAATCCGGATAAATTTTTGGCGCACCAATATGATTTTGTCTGTAATGGTTACGAAATCGGCGGCGGATCCATTCGAGAACACAATCCGCGAATACTTCAAGCGGTATTTGAGGTTATGGGCAACGCAAAGGAAGATATTAAAGAAAAATTTGGACATATTCTCGAGGCTTTCGAATACGGCGTTCCGCCACACGGAGGAATCGCCACCGGCATCGACAGGTTTGTAATGATTTTGAAAAACGAACCCAGTATACGTGAAGTAATCGCTTTTCCGAAAACGGGCGATGGCCGAGACTTAATGATGAATTCTCCGAGTACGATCGATAAACAACAATTGAAAGAACTGGGCATAAAATTCGGGAAATAAATTTTACAGGAATACCCCGCAGCTGCGGGGTATTTTTATTTTTGCCATTTTATTGATATAATATTAAAGACGCTGAACCCCGCAGTATTTTTTAAATATTGCGAACTGCGGGTCAACATAACATGAATTTAATTATAGGGTTTCGAAATTGAAATGCCGAAAATTTACTACGGAGTAAAAAAATATTTTCTGCAAATTTTGGTAGTTTCGTTATTGCTGGGAATTGCCTGGGCCTTGTTTTTATTGCGCCAACCCACTTTCTCAAAAGAAAAAGAAACAAAGATACCGAACCAAGCAAATGTATCGCAACTGGAGGGAGATTTAAGCGTAGAAAGCATAAATTCCGATTATTTCCCGATGCGAAACTGGATGATTGACGAACCGGAGATTTCGGCAAAATCGGCGATTGTCATCGATTTAAAGCCGGAACAACAGAAAAACAATACCCTATATCAAAAAAATCCGAACCAGAAATTACCCATTGCCAGCCTGACCAAAATAATGACCGCTGTTGTGGCTATAGAAAAATTAAATTTGGACGGAGTAATTAAGGTTTCAAAAAATTCGGTATTCACCGACGGCGACAACGGAGGATTGATAATCGAAGAAGAATTAAGCCTAAAAGACCTGCTTTATATCATGCTTGTGGAATCAAGCAACGATGCGGCAATGGCCATAGCCAGTGATAACCAACAAATACAATATACGGAGTTTATTGTTTTAATGAATAACAAAGCAAAAGAATTGGGTCTACGTAATACACAATTTGAGGACGCAAGCGGATTAAGCGAAGAAGATCAATCAACTGCCGTAGAAATAGCAAATTTGATTAAGTATGCCCTAAGTCTGCCTTTGCTTTCGGAAATCCTTAAAACCCAAAAAGCAACCATTAGTTCTCTCGACAATAAATTCATTCACAATTTAATCAATACCAATAAACTTCTCGGCAAAATTCCAATAATTCTGGGCGGAAAAACCGGATTCACTACGGAAGCCGGCGGTTGCATGTTGACGTTTTCGAATATCAATAATAATTATTTAATTACCGTAATATTGGGCTCAAACAACAGAGAAGACGATACGGAAAAACTGATTAACTGGGCCCAAACGGCATGGATATGGAAATAAATATTTTCCCGATAATCAAAATTCTGATTATCAGTGCATTGTCATTTATTGTGGCAATTTTTGCTACGCCGATTTTAACGCATTTTCTTTATAAATACAGGTTAGGCAAAAAAATCAGAAATGAAGGAACCACACCAATATACACGGCCCTGCACAAAGGAAAAGAAGGCACTCCGACAATGGGTGGAACCCTGATTTGGGTTGTTGTTGCCGCGATAGCGGTCGGAATTTTACTCTTAACAAAGGCGTTCGGACCGGATACGATATTTTCCGATTACAATTTCCTAACCAGGAGCCAAACGCTTTTACCCTTGGGAATTCTTCTTTTTGCCGCAGTAATAGGAATGGCCGACGACTTATTGGGCATTTTCCACTTTGGAAGAGCGGGAAGAGGATTAAGAATGAGGGAAAGAATTTTTGTTTTTACGCTTATCGCTATAGCCGGAGCATTATGGTTTTATTTTAAATTGGATTGGGACCTGATTCATATTCCCTTTGTCGGAGATTTCAATATCGGTTGGTGGTATATCCCCATTTTTACTTTTGTTATCGTGGCTACGGCTTTTTCGACAAATCAAACCGATGGATTGGATGGTTTGGCCGGCGGAGTACTGCTGACCGCTTTTTCTTCTTACGCCGTAATCAGTTATGCTCAGGGAAGAATCGAATTAGCTGTGTTTTGTGGAGCAATAGTGGGAGCACTTTTGGCGTTTTTATGGTTTAACATCCACCCTGCGCGGTTTTTTATGGGTGATACCGGTTCGATGTCACTTGGTGTAACGCTTGGTGTTATCGCCATGCTTACCAATTCTTTATTTTTTCTGCCCTTTATCGGATTTATTCTGGTGATTGAATCTTTTACGACAATTATTCAAATTCTGTCGAAAAAAATCAGACATAAAAAAGTTTTTCTGTCGGCGCCGATTCACCATCACTTCGAGGCAAAGGGCTGGCCAGAAACAAAGGTAACAATGAGATTCTGGATAATTTCCGGCGTAATGGCGGTTATTGGTCTGATTTTATTTTTTATCGATACGATTTTAATTTAAATCTCCGCTTATGAAAAAGGGGCGCTCAGACAAAGGATTAAAAATGGTTATTTTTACCTTACTGATAATCGGATTGGGTATTCTTTTCAGCGCTTCGGCGGTGATATCTATAGAAAGCGCGGGAAACCCGTATTATTACTTTATTCACCAACTGCTTTACGGGGTCCTGCCCGGATTAATAATGTTCTTTATTTGTCAAAAAATAAACTATAAAACCTGGAAAAAATTTTCTTTATTGATATTCTTTGCCTCCTTGGTTCTAATGGTTCTGGTTTTTGTTCCGGGCCTCGGTTTAAAATACGGAGGAGCGCAAAGATGGCTAAATCTGGGGTTCACTTCTATCCAGCCAGCCGAATTCATGAAACTCGGGATAATTATTTATCTTTCCGCTCTTTTCGGAAAAAAAGATATTCATAAAAACGGAATTATCAATCTTATTTCTTTTTTGGCAATAATGACGATGGTTGGCGGACTGATGGCATTGCAATCGGACGTGGGAACATTGGCTTTGGTTGTAATCGTGGGTTTCATTATTTATTTCATAAGCGGGGGAGGATTTCTGCATCTGGGAATAATTATTACGGTTTACACCGCCTCGTTTTTTGCTTTAACCAAGTTTTTTCCTCATCGCATAGCGCGTTTTATAACCTTCTTCAACCCAGGCTTCGACCCGCAAGGCATAAGTTATCAAATTAACCAGGCAATTTTGGCAATCGGTTCAGGGGGAATCCTCGGTCTGGGTCTGGGGAATAGTATGCAAAAACATAATTATCTGCCGGAACCAATGGGAGACTCCATATTCGCGATTGCCGCGGAAGAAATTGGATTTATCGGCGCACTTGTTCTTGTCACTCTTTTTGTTTTGTTGATAATAAAAGGATTAAAGGTCGCAAAAAAATCTACGGACGAGTTCGGAAAACTGACCGCAATCGGGATTGTTTCCTGGATTGCCTTTCAGACAATTATCAATATTGCGGCAATTACCAAACTTATCCCGCTGACCGGAATTCCTTTGCCCTTCCTAAGTTACGGCGGATCTTCAATGATAGCGATGATGGCAGGATTGGGAATTCTGGTTAATATTTCAAAACACACCACACGAGATTAATTTCTAATTTCTAAACTCTAAATCCTAAACAATCTCAAATATCGAATCTCAAAATCCAAAACATTTTTATTTAGAGATTAGAGATTAGAAATTAGAGATTCAAATTTATGCGTATTTTATTCACCGGTGGCGGAAGCGGGGGACACATTTTCCCGATTATTGCCGTAAGGCAGGCTTTCAATGCCCTGATTGAGCTTCCCGAGAACGGCAAGAAGATTAATTTTTATTATCTCGGGCCGGATAAATTCGCCAAAGAAAATCTAAATAAAGAAAGAATCGAAACAAGGTTTATTTTCAGCGGTAAACTCAGGCGTTATTTCAGTTTAAAAAACCCGATAGATTTCATTAAACTGATTTTGGGAATAATCCAGTCTTTCTTTTACCTTTTTATTTGGGTACCTGATGTAATTTTCAGTAAAGGCGGATACGGAAGCATTCCTGTGGTTTTTGTAGGTTGGATTTACAGAATTCCGATAATTCTACACGAATCCGATAGCGCGCCCGGATTGGCAAATCGATTTCTTGCCAAGTTCGCGAAAAAAATAATTCTCTCTTTTCCATTAAGTAAAGAAGGGTTCGGAAAACACCAAAATAAAACAATTCTTATCGGAAACCCGATAAGAAAAGAGTTATTGGAAGGTGATACCGAAAAAGGACGCCAAATATTCAAAATATCCTCCAATAAACCGGTTTTGCTTGTTCTTGGTGGGTCGCAGGGAGCGCAAAAAATTAACGAGATAGTTTTAAATACTCTACCGAGGCTTTTGAAAATCGCGGAAATTATTCACATCAGTGGCGAATTCGATTACGAAAATGTTTCGAAGGAAACCAAAGAGACTATTCAGGAACCGACTTATCATCTTTACCGATTTTTAAACGCGGAAGAACTGAAACACGCTTATGCATTGGCAAGTCTGATTATTAATCGGGCGGGAGCGGGAAGTATCTTTGAAATTGCTGCGCTCGGCAAGCCGAGCATCCTGATTCCTTTACCCAGTTCCGCGGCTGACCACCAAAGAAAAAATGCTTACGATTTTGCGAATACAAATAATCAAACAGGCGAGGGGAGAGCAATAATTCTGGAGCAGGGGAATCTAACGCCGAACATTTTTCTTGAAGAGGTTTCCAAGCTTATCAATAATCCGGAAAAACTGAAAATAATGGGCCAAAAAGCAAAAGAATTTTATGCTATGGATACTACGCAGAAAATCAGAGACGAAATTCTAAAAACAGCTACGCGAATTGACAAAAAGATATAAAAATGCTATTATTAAATAATTAAAAATTTAGAGAAAGGAGGGAAATTGAACGTACAATGTCGCAGGTTCTTTGCCCTGGTAATCGGGTTGTCGGTCATGGCCCATGGGACGACTCTTAGGGGCATAACAGAAGTCATCGTGTTTGCCGCTGGCGTGAAAATTGCAGTCATCCCAATCTTCGGACCAATTGTTTTATCGCATACCAAAAAGCGATTTAAGGTCTGGAATGACTGGCGAATCAAGAACAACCTGAAAACCTACCGCGAATTCAAAAGAGAATTAGAGGAGGAATCCTGAAAAAAGGGGACCGGCAATAAACCGGTCCTTTTTCTGTTTTAAATTGCTATTTTATATTGTATAATAGGATAATGGCCGAAAATAATAAAATTAGGGTGAGATTTGCGCCCTCGCCGACTGGTTTGTTTCACATCGGAACAGCCAGGACCGCCTTATTTAACTGCCTCTTTGCCAAAAAGAATAAGGGTAGTTTTATTTTGCGTATCGAAGATACGGATAAGGAGCGCTCGGAAAAGAAATACGAAAAAGATATTATGGACGGCCTAAAATGGCTTGGGCTCGATTGGGATGAATTGTATTACCAAGGCGAAAGAGTGAAAACACACGAAGAATATTTGAAAAAACTCCTTGACGAAGGAAAAGCGTACAAAAAAGAAATTATCTGGTTCAAGAATCCGAATAAAAAAGTGGTTTTTCAGGATTTAATCCGGGGCAGAGTAGAGGTAGACAGCTCGGTTCTGGGCGATTTTTCCTTAGCCAAAGATTTAAAAACCCCTTTATATAATTTCGCGGCTGTTGTTGACGATCACGAAATGAGCATCAGTCACGTTATAAGAGGTGAGGACCATAT
>JAUYCU010000021.1 GCA_030692145.1 bacterium | reverse complement strand
TGGATGTCTTGAATGACGGGAAGCTGTTTATGAAAGACGAGGTTTTAAAAAGGCTTGATGTTGTCGGTGCATCGATTCATTCAAATTTCAAGATGCCGAAAAATAAAATGACTGAAAGGATCATCGGAGCGATGAAAAATCCCAATGTCGACATCCTCTTCCATCCTACGGGAAGACTTATTCAATCCAGGCCGGCATACGATATTGATATGGGAAAAATTATCAGAGCGGCTAAAGAAACAAAAACAATTCTGGAGATAAATTCTTATTTTAACCGGCTTGATTTAAAAGATGAACACGTAAAAATGGCGAAAGACGCAGGCGTTAAAATAGCCATAAATTCTGACGCCCACAGCGTGTCACATTTTCAATATTTGGAATTGGGGATTGCCCAGGCGCGCAGGGGATGGCTGGAGAAAAAAGACGTGATTAATGCCTGGCCCGTCGATAAAATGTTAAAAATGTTGAAATGAAGAAGTTTTTAAAATTCTGGTTTCCGGTAATTATGTGGATGGGCGCAATTTTTACTCTTTCTTCGATTCCGGACCTGAAATCGGACCTGAAAGAAGATTTTATTTTGCGGAAAATTGCTCATATTCTAGAGTTTGCAATTTTGACATTTTTATTGTTTCGGGCGATTTCCGCTCAAGGCGGACCCGCCTCTGGCGGGAATAAGGCAATAATTTATTCTTTGATTATCGCTCTTTTTTACGCTTTTTCCGATGAATTTCATCAGTCTTTTGTGGGGGGTCGACAATGCAGTTTTCGGGACGTAGGAATCGATAGCATCGGTATTTTAATAACCTTTGCGTTGTGCTATATTAAGAATAGGAAAAGGTCGTTAAAATTAAATTAATTAAATTTTATTTTATGTTTTTTATGTTATATTATATCGGATTTATCGCCTGGAGCTTAATTGTTATCGGCGTCTTGGCGCTTTTGACCAATTTGGGGTATATTAGTTCTTCGATTTGGATGTGGTGGCCGATTTTACTGGTAGTTTTTGGCGTTTATACTTTAATATTAAAGAAGAAAAGAAAAAAAATTGCCATTCACGGAATTTTCCAAAGACTTGCGAATGATGAAAGAATCCAGAGTAAATTGTCCAAAATCGTGGATACGGTAGATGAGGTAGTGGAGAAAAAAATAGACGAATGGCACAAAGAAGTTTCGGAAAAGAAAGATGAAAATATTGGCGGAGAACAATAAAGTTAATTTTGATTATGAAATACTGGAAACTTTCGAGGCCGGTATAGTTCTTTATGGTTTTGAGGTAAAGGCAATAAAAACCGGACACGTCAGCCTGAAAAGCTCCTACGTGGTAATTAGAAACAACGAAGCCTATTTGATTAATGCCTTCATTCCTCCTTATCAGCCGTTAAACACGCCAGAAAGTTACGACCAGCAAAGAAGCAGGAAGTTGCTTTTGAAAAAAGCGGAAATCAGGTCTTTAATCGGTAAATCCAGAGTTAAGGGGTTGACATTGGTTCCATTAAGGCTATATACTAAGAAAAGCAAAATTAAGCTGGAATTCGGCATCGCAAAAGGAAAGAGGAAGATAGACAAACGGGAGAAAATCAAAAAAAGAGACACGGAAAGAGAAATTGGAAGAAAAATTAGGGGACGTTAGGTTTCGATAGGAGACCTTTTTAAAATAAGCAAGTCGAGGATATCAGTTAGCTCGTTAAAACCTGGTAAATATAAGTGCAAACAATTTTGCCTTTGCAGTAGCTTAATAACTACAGCCATCCCTTATGCTGATTCTCAATGGGCAATCGGGGGTGTTATAGTGTCCTTCGGGACATTTTGAGATAGGTGTGCGATTTTGCCTCGTTCGTCATACCGAAAAAAGAGGCTAAGCCTTTTGGATTTTTATCTGCTTTTTATCCGAATAGTCGAAAAAACCAAACAGATTAAACTTGTAGAGCTATTTTAGAAATTCTTCTAGACGGGAGTTCGATTCTCCCCGTCTCCACCCGACTTATTAATAGTCAATTTAATGTTTGTAAAAAAACCATTTTTTAGAAAATTCAATAGATACACAAGAGGTCCGGTTATTAAGGCGAATGAGTATATTCGGGCTTTGCAGGTTCAGGTAATCGACGAGAGCGGCAATAATTTGGGTGTTATGGAGACGCCGAAAGCAGTCGGCATTGCCCAGGAAAGAGGATTGGATTTGGTTGAAATATCTTCGAAAACCGAACCGCCAATTTGCAAGATAATCGATAAGGGCAAATATCAATATCTGCAGGAGAAAAAAGAAAGAAAACAAAAAGCTAAACAGAGAAAAGCCGAATTGAAAGAAATTAGAATTGGTTTTACCACTTCTTCTCATGATATGGGAATAAAGGCGAAGCAAGCAGAAAAATTCCTGAAAGAGGGGGATAAAGTGAGACTGGATATCAGATTAAGGGGGAGAGAAAAGGCTTTCGGAAATTTGGCATACGAGAAAATGGGAAAATTTTTGGAAATGATAACTGTCGAATATAAAAAAGAAGATGAAATAAAAAAAACCCCATCGGGTATGGGCCTAACAATATGTCAGGGAAAACCAAAAAATCAATAAGCAAAAGATTTAGAATTACCAAAAACAAAATCTTGATGCGCAGACCACAGCATCAAGATCATTTAAATGCGAAAGAATCAGGCGGACAACAAAGAAAGAAAAGGAAAAACAAAAGAGTGGGTAAAGGAACCGCGAATAGATTAATTGAAAGTAGATTATACTAAAATGACCAGAGTCAAAAGAGGCGTTCAAAAACGCAGCAGAAGAAAAAAAATACTGAAACAGACAAAGGGCTTCAAATGGCAAAGAAAGTCAAATTTTAGATTGGCAAAGGACGCACTAAAGCATGCTCGGGTTTACGCATATCGCGACAGAAAAGCGAAGAAAAGAGATTTTCGTCAGCTTTGGCAAATCAAAATTAATGCAATCTGTCGAGAGAATGGGGTTTCTTACAGTAAATTTATGAATTCTTTAAAGAAAAACAAAGTGGAAATAGACAGGAAAATATTGTCGCAATTGGCGGAAATTCATCCGGAAATATTCAATCGTATCATTAGTGAAACAATGAAGATAAGTAGCTCTTTAAATGAATCGAAATAAGGCATTGCAATCAGAATTAAATTATGATATAAAGAAAATTCTTCAATAGGAGGGGAAAGGGGGGTATAAATAATATACCTATGCAAAAAAACATCAAAAAAATAGCCGTTATCGGATACGGATATGTCGGAAAGGGAATGGTAAATATGTTCAAAAGTCATTATTTGGTAGTGGCGAAAGATATCGATAAGGAACATATTTTCGACGAAAGCGAAGGACAGATTACGGTCAAGAGTACGGAAGACGACTATTCCAGGATCAATGACGCCGATTTGGCGGTAATTTGCGTACCAACTCCGATGATTGAAGAAAGCGAAGACCCTTTTAAGGGTTGCGATGTTTCTTTGGTTGAAGCCGTGGTTAACCGTTTGGAAACCCCGGTTATTTTAATTAAATCGACGGTAGAACCGGGAACAACGGACAGATTGAGGCGACAAACCGGAAAAAGAATTGTTTTTAGTCCCGAATATGCCGGAGAAGGCAAGTATTGGTCTCCGTATAAATTTGATAAAGACATGAAAGAATGTCCGTTTGTGATTATGGGCGGACCAAGAGAAGACGCAGCGTATATTTTGGATTTACTGGTTCCGATTCTCGGTCCGAAGAAATTTTATTATCAGATTAAAGCTAAGGAGGCGGAGGTAATTAAATATATGGAAAACACTTATTTTGGTGTTAAAGTTACCTTTGCCAATGAAATGAGAAATATTTGTAATAGTTTGGGGGTTGATTATTACGCAGTAAGAACAGGATGGTCGCTCGATCCCCGCGTTGATCCGATGCATACTATGGTTTTTCCCGATGAACCGGGATTTGGCGGCAAGTGTTTGCCGAAAGACATACACGGGATTATTAGAGTCAGCCAGAAAGCTGGATATGAGCCGGAATTTATCAAAGAAGTAATCAGAAGTAACGACAGATTTAGGAATAATAAAAACAATAATCATAAATAAAATACTGATTTGAATAAAAAGAGGCCGGTTCATGCGGCCTCTTTTAAATTTAAACCGATTGAGTTAAAATTAAGATAAAGAACATGGATATAGTGGAAAAATTAAAGGGAATAATTGATAAAAATCTTCCCGATGGTTGGGATGCCAGCGTTGATTTGTCGATTAGGCCGGAATTCGGCGATTATTCTGCAATTATCAATTCTACGGATTCGGAATCCGTAAAAAACAGATTTAATGTTTTGAACAAAATAAAAGAAGATATAGCGAAAGAAAAATTTTATAAAGAAAATATAAAAGAGATAAAAGTAATTCCTCCGGCCTACATTAATTTCTTTATCAAACCGGAGGCAATAAAAGAGCAGATTAAAATCATAATTGAAGAAGGAGATAATTTCGGCAAAACCGACGAAAACAAAAAAAGAACAATAATTATCGATTATTCTTCGCCCAACGTTGCCAAGCCGATGCATGTTGGGCATCTGCGTTCGACTTTTATCGGTCAGGTAATTTACAACTTGTATAAATTTCTCGGATATAAAGTTGTCGGCGACAATCATTTGGGTGACTGGGGAACACAATTCGGAATGATAATCGCCGGATACAAAAAGTATACAAATAACGCGTCAGAATTAAAGAACGTCACTGTTTCTGAAATGCTTGACATTTACGTTAGGTTTAATAAGGAAATAGAGAACGCTCCCGACATGCAAGAAACGGCAAAAGCGGAATTCAAAAAGCTGGAACAAGGCGACAAAGAAAACCGAAAAATTTGGAAAATTTTGCGCGAAACATCTCTTAAGGAATTTAACAGAATTTACGATATTCTAGGCATTAAATTCGACTTAATTAAAGGAGAAAGTGATTACGAGAAAGAATTGAAATACGAAATAGAAAACGCACTAAAAACCAAAAAAGCAATCAGAAACGAAGACGGTTCAATTATTATTTCTCTTGGCGAAATGACTCCATTTCTGATTCAGAAATCCGACGGCGCGACTGTTTACGGAACTCGTGATTTGGCAACAATCAGATTCAGGGTTGAAAAATACCATCCGGAGAAAATAATTTATGTTATCGGGAATGGACAATCTTTTTATCTCGAACAACTTTTTAAATCCGCAGAAATACTCGGATACATCGATGCCGACAAGCTTTACCACGTTAAATTCGGTTTGGTTTTAGACGAAAACCATAAAAAAATGGCCACGCGTGAAGGAAAAGTGGTTAATGCCGAGGAATTGATAAATAAAATTATCGATTTAGCCGATGAGATTATCAAGAATAAAAATCCGAAACTTTCCGAAAAAGAAAGAAAAGAAGCAGCGAAAATAATCGGTATCGGAGCATTGAAATATAACGATCTTTCGCAAAATCGTCATACGGATATCGTCTTCGATTGGAATAAAATGCTTAGTTTTGACGGGAATTCGGCGCCATATCTGCTTTATACTTATGTGCGGTTGAAAAGTATCATGAAAAAATCGAAAGCGGGAAATTTCGAACCGAGTTTTTTAAAAGAAGAAATAGAGCTCGAAATCATTAAGCAATTAAGCATTTTTCCGAAGATAATCGAAAGGGCCCTAGAAGACTATCAATTAAACATTCTTGCTAATTATCTTTTCAAATTGGCGGGTACGGTTAATAATTTTTACGAAAAACACCCGGTTTTAAAAGCGGAAAAAGACATAAAATTTGCCCGTCTCGCGCTTATTAAATCAGCATCTATTGTTTTGAGAAATGGGCTGAATTTATTGGGCATAGAAACGTTGGAAAAAATGTAAAGTCATGAAATTAAATAATATCTATTTTCTTTTACGCCACGGTCAAGCAAGGTCGAATAAATATAATTTTGTCAGTTGTTGGCCGGAGAAAGCTTACAATCCATTAACACAAGAAGGGACAAAAAAGATAAAAGAAGTTGCTTCAATCCTGAAAAAAGAAAAAATCGACTTGATTTTCGCTTCGGATTTATTGCGTACAAAGCAGGCCGCTGAAATGGTTGCGGAAAAACTGGGGTTAAATACGATATTCGACAAGAAATTGAGAGAAATTGAATTCGGAAAATTCAATGGCGGGTCGGGGAAAAAATGGGAAGATTTTTTCGAGACAATCAGGAACAAGAAATCGGGCAAGTCCTATGGAATGGAAAATTACAAAGATGTAAGAAAAAGAGCAAAAATATTTATCGAGAAAATCAACAAGAAATACAAAAATAAAAAAATATTGATTGTTTCTCACGGTGCAACGGTTTTTTCTCTTGAAGCGATAATGAAAAACCTAAGCGAAAAACAGGAAGAACTTCATAAAAAGGAGTTGAAATTCAAAGTCGGAGAACTAAGAAAATTCAACAAGCAATAAAATGAGCATACCGGAAATCGAAAAACAAATATTGGAATTTTGGAAAAAGAACAAAATTTTCGAAAAATTTTGTTGACAAAAAATTATTGTTATTCTACGCTCTGAATGAAAGGTCGAAATTTAAGGAGATTAAATTAGTAATAAAAATCATTAAAATAATATGAAAAGATTTAAGAAAAATAGAAGGTTAAATCTAAAAATTCAAAAGATAAAGGGAATGAAAAACGAGAAATTGTGTAGCGAATATTCGATAACCTGTGCTTGTATTTGTCCGTAATTAATTTTTATAAAAATAGAAAATAGCTTACTCTATTGTTCTATTATTTTCGAAATGGAGTTAATTAAGTCGAAAAATTTAAGAATAGTGAAAAGCAGCAAGAAGGTGTTTTTGTATAGTTCTCTTTATGGCAATCTTTGCAAGACCCACAAAGATGTTATTGCTATAATTGATTTTTTTAATAAGCCTAACGATTCTCAAGACTTTAAAATAAATCACGAACAGCGTGGTCAATATAAAAAAACCATTGAAAAATTTAGAAAATATAAATTTTTAGTAACCCCCGGAGAAGACGAGTATTGTGAAATTAGGCGAGAGGTTAAAAAATTTATTAAAGAAGCTAAAAGCGGTAAATTTATTACCAATTTGCGTTTAAATACTAGCGAGAATTGTAATTTTGCGTGTGAGTATTGTTTTATTGGAAAGATAAACCGTAAATATCATACAGAGATGAATTTAAAAGAAATGTCCTGGACTATAGCAAGGAAGGCTATAGTCAATTTTTATAAATTGTTAACCATTAACAAATTAAAAGAAGCGAATATAAGATTTTTTGGAGGAGAACCATTACTCAATCCCTTGGTAGTAATTAAATCAATTGAGTTGGCCTCTTTTTTGTCTAGAAAATATAATATCAAGACTAAATATTTAGTAAATACAAACGGATCTATCGCTAACGAGAAACTCAGTAAGGTTTTTAGGAAACATAGAGTAGATATTATTGTGAGTTTAGATGGGCTGAAAGGAATAAATGATCGATATAGAAAATTAAAATCCGGTAAAGGAACATTCGATTTAATTATTAGGAATATAGCAATTTTTCAGAGAAATCAAAACAAGATAATTATAAGTACCGTTATAAATAATGACGACTCTCGTTATCAACTTAAAAAATTCATTAATTTTTTAGTCAACAAAGGGATTAAGTCAGTCGGCATAAATTATGAACAATGTTATTCGAGAGAAAAAAGAAGGAAAGGGATGGCAGTTTTTGTCTCGAGATCTTTAATTCAGGCTAAAAATTATGCTATTAAGGAAAAAGTTAATCTTCATGGATTTTGGGAATTGCCGTATTTAAAATTAATTAAGGGCTCTTTGAGTTATTGTGGCGGAATAGGAAGAGAATTGAGCGTAGATTATAAGGGGAATGTATATCCTTGTAGTGGGATAAAAATTAGACTTGGTACAGTAGCTGAAATATTAGAAATACCTCGGAAGAAGAATTATTTAAAAATAATAAAGCGAGTTGTTGGCAATATTAAAGGGTGTAAGGGCTGCGAGATAGAAGCCATGTGTAGTGGGGGATGCGCAGCTGAAGCTATGTATGTTTATAGGGATTTTTATAAGAAGGCCCCCGATTGTATTCTTAGAAAATCGTTAACCAAAGCCTTGATACTAGAAGATAAGCCTGATATTTTAATGAGACAGAAGGTAAATAAAAATATTTAATAGGTTTTATGTTAAACATACCGGAAATCGAAAAACAAATATTAGAATTCTGGAAAAAGAACAGAATTTTTGAAAAATCCCTGAAGAAAAAATCACCAAAGGGAGATTTTGTATTTTATGACGGACCGCCATTCGCTACTGGCACCCCGCATTACGGCCATATTGTTGCCAGCTTAGTGAAAGACATGGTTCCGCGTTATTGGACTATGCGCGGTTATCGCGTTGAAAGAAAATGGGGTTGGGATTGCCACGGTCTTCCTATGGAGAATATCGTGGAAGAAGAATTGGGATTAAAACACAAAAAAGATATCGAAAAAATCGGGATAGATTGTTTTAACGAAACCTGCAGAAGCAAGGTATTGATGTATGCGGAGGAGTGGAGAAAAGTAATAGAAAGAATGGGCAGATGGGTAGATATGGATAACGATTATAAAACCATGGACCCGAGCTTCATGGAAAGTGTTTGGTGGG
>JAUYCU010000015.1 GCA_030692145.1 bacterium | reverse complement strand
GGATTTTCCTCGATTGTCTTTTTCGCCTCGTTTGTAATCATAATTTTGGTTTTCATTTTTTCGTTTCGTCTTTGAATCGTGATTCTATGCCGGCTTTCAAATAATCAATTTCTTCGGGAGTCAATATTTTTCCGTATTCTTCAAAAAATTGTTTTTTTAGTTTTTTCAATTCCCTTTCGACCATTTCCGGCTTCCTTTCTTCAAGGTATGTTTTATTGAGCCTCGAAACAATCATATCGATTTCTTCCTGGGTAAAACCGCCGTCTTTCAATGTCCCGATCCATCCCGGCAAATCTTCATCCAAAATCCGCGCTTTGACAATTTCTTCGCCTTTTTTAAGTCTAAATTTTTCTCCTTCCATATAATTACTTATTTTCTTCAATAAACCTGGCAAACGACCTGTCGTAGGTTTTTTCCGCTTCAGCAGAAAAACAGCAAGCTGGCAATTCTTTGCGTTTCCCGTGATACCGTATGCACTCACAACAAATCCCCTTTCGTGGACAGTCAGGGTACGTACACGGACAGGTTTTTAAATTATTTTCCTTTTGGCAGTTCATACTTTCATCGTAACAGATATGGTGGAATTTAAAAAGCCCCCCTCCGCCTTGGGCGGATCGGGGCTTGTTTTTCCGAAAACGGACTAATTATTTTGCGACGCCTCCATATCTATCGCTGTTTTAATCTCTTTCAGATCCTTGATTAGCTTTTCGTTCTTCTCGGCTCTGCTAAGTTCTAATGCCTCGAGCAGAATCTCGTTTACTGCTTCGGATAACCTCATGCTTTTCATGCACTTTATCGTATTGTAAAAATGAATGGCTTTCTTGGGTTCCAGTTGAATTGACTTTTTGAACCACGAAAGTGCATCTTTGAGGTTGCGATGGAATTGAGCGATATATACCGCATAGTCGTGAGCAATAATACTGGATAGCGAATCTTCTGCTATTACTCTCTTAAAGATTTCGTCGGCCTTGTCTATGTCGCCGCTATGTGCCGCTACGAAGGCCTCGCGAAACATTTCGGGGTTTTTAACTTGCCGCGGTTCCGATTTCTTGAATAATTCGATGGCTTTATCTTTTATTATGCGAAGCCTTTCAAGTTCTCGCTTTAACAAACCGCCTGCCAGTGCTTTTGCAAAGCATTCGTCAGTTTCTTTTCCATAAATCCCAAAAAGTTCCGTAACCTCATTAATAAGAGCTTCGAGTTTTTTAACCTGAATCACGATAGGCAAATCCGGACAAGAGTCTACTGGACAGTATTCGAATCTCAAATCCATAATCCGCTGGGTCCTTGCTTCAAAGTCTTCGTTTTTTACAATTCTTCCGAGCCCACCGCAACCGCCACACACAGGAACTCCATAAGATAAGTCCGAGTCGAAGTCCCGAAATACTCCGCTTCCGCAATCCAGAATACTACCACCACAACACCAATCGCAAGCTTCTTTATCCTTTCTTTTTTTCACTATTTCCTCCTTTTTATTCAATTTTTAAAGAAAGCTTAATATAGCATTAAATCGAAATATTGTCAATATTTCAGATATTTAATAAGCCCTGCGGATGCAGGGCTTATTTTTATTTATTCGCTATTTGCGTCGGTTTTTTCTTCTTTTTCCTTTTTACCATTATGGCAAGACAGAAAAATAATCCGGCCCAAGCCAAGCTAAAATAAAAAACAGATAATATAAGATTTTTTTATGAGATATGGGTTGTTGATTATATAGCATTTTTCGTAAAATTTTACGATTCGGTTTTAATTAAATTACCTTCGCCCAGTTTTCTGAAACTGCCCTTGCCGAATGTTTTTTCGATCAATCTTCCAATTTTCAATAAATTTCCGGTAAATTGCGCTTCGAGAAATAAATCCTCTACACCTTCTTTGGTCTTGAACCGATTTTTATTCCCCTCCCACAGAACATCGATAAGTGCTTCAAGTTTGGCTCTTTCCTCTACTCTGCAGATTGGAAAATTTTTCTTGTCTTCTTCGTCAAAAACCTCGTTGGTAATTATATTTTCTTGATAAAAACGCCGCGTTAAAAGCTCAATAACGGCTTCTTCGATATCTCTAAAAAATATTTTCTCTCCATTTCTTGCTATTACCTCTATCCCGCTTCGGTATGTTTCGATACTCGGCTCTTCTTTCCCCTTTAACTGCAATGCCGTATAAGAATTTAAATGTAAAATTTCATGAAAAACGTGCATAGCAAATGCCGTATCGGATTCAACTCTGTCCACAACAATACTCCCGCGCTCTATTGAAGAGGCTCCGACCACTAATTTCTGTTCAGTAAACTCTTCCACGCCACCAGGATTGAAAACGTGTATATTTTGTAATGGAATGTTGTATTTCTTTTCCGTGTATTTTCCCGTATATTCGCCAACCGCTCCTTTAACAAAATCAATAACTTCGATATCCCGCCCGGTCTTGTCTATCTCGAATTTTTCAATCGTCTTCCCGCCACATTCTGTAAGTTTTCGAGATACAATCCCTTCTATCCCCTCTTGATATGGTCTTTCTTCTTTCGACAGCCCGACAAGTTTTTCAAAATGAGGTTTTTCGCTATTGTTTTCCATAAAATTATTTATTCAGTTTTTCTAATATTAATCCAACTTAATTGCTTTTTTAATACGCGAAAGCTCTACTGCCATTCCGCAGCCATCTTTTGTTGTAAGCCATAATACGTCTTTTTCGATTGACCAGGGAGTGATTGTCGCGGTTCTGGATGATTTTCCATCCAGATTCAAAACCGTCAATTCTATCTCGCATTGGCTTTCTATGGCTTGCTCCAAAATAGGCAGAATTTCTTCCCAGCTCTGCTCTTTTTCTAATTTAATTTTTGGTTCTTTTTCCATACTTCGATTTACTCAGTATAAATAAAATTTTATTTTGACGCTGCCACAGTCGCGTTTGACGCTGCCGCGTTTTACGATTCGGGTTTAATTAAATTTCCTTCGCCGAGCTTCCTAAAACTACCCTTGCCGAATGTTTTTTCGATTAATCTTCCAATTTTTAATAAATTTCCGGTAAATTGTGCATCTAAAAATAATTTTTCCACCTCTTCCCTGTTTTTAAATCGGTCTTTGTTCCTCTCCCATAAAACATCGATAAGCGCTGTAAGTTTTATCCCTTCTTCAACTCTGTGGAGCGGTATATTTTTCCTGTCCTCCTCGCTAAAAAGCTGACTGGCGGCTATTTTCTCGTCTTGAAACTTTTGCGTTACGAGTTCGATTATTGCTTCTTCTATGTCTCTGAAAAAAATATTCTTACCGTCTCTTGTTTTCACTTCCACTCCGGAACGGTATCTGTCGGGATGGCTCTTCTCGCTATTTGTTGCCCTTGTTAATTGTATTGCGGTATAAGAGTTTAAATGCAGTAATTCATGAAAAAGAATCCTCGCAAATTCCGCATCGGACTTTACCCTGTCTATAATTATTCTTCCAAAATATAATGATGCGCCTCCTTTAACGCTTTGTTTCTCTGTATGCTCTTCCACGCCGCCGGGATTAAAAATATGTATATTTTCCAGCGGAATATCGAATTTTTTCTTTGTATATTTTTCCGTATACTCGCCAATCGTATTTTTAACAAAATCAATAATCTCAATATCTTTTTCCGTTTTCTTTGTTTCAAATTTCTCAATTGGTTTTCCGCCATAACCTACAAATTCCTGTGATACAATTTTTTCTGCTTCTTCCTGATACGGCCTTTGTTCTTTAGACAAACCAACCAGCTTGTCGAAATGAGGTTTTTCGTTGTTGTTTTCCATAATTTTATTTATTCAGTTTTTCTAATATTAAT
>JAUYCU010000010.1 GCA_030692145.1 bacterium | reverse complement strand
ATTCTTGCTAATTATCTTTTTAAATTAGCGGGCACGATTAATAATTTTTACGAAAAAACTCCGGTTTTAAAAGCGGAAAAAGACATAAAATTTGCCCGTCTTGCGCTTATCAAATCAGCATCCATTGTTTTAAGAAACGGGCTGAATTTATTGGGCATAGAAACGTTGGAAAAAATGTAAAGTCATGAAATTAAATAATATCTATTTTCTTTTACGTCACGGTCAAGCAAGGTCGAATAAATATAATTTTGTCAGTTGTTGGCCGGAAAAAGTTTACAATCCGCTTACGGAAAAAGGATTAAGAGAAATCAAAACAGTTGCCGTAAAGCTCAAGAAAGAAAAAATCGACTTGATTTTCGCTTCGGATTTATTGCGTACAAAGCAGACTGCCGAGATAATTGCGAAAAAATTGGGATTGAATACGATATTCGACAAGAAATTGAGAGAAATTGAATTCGGAAAATTCAATGGCGGGTCGGGAGAAAAATGGGAAGATTTTTTCGAGACGATCAGGAACAAGAAATCGGGCAAGTCCTACGGAATGGAAAATTACAAGGACGTAAGAAAAAAAGCGAAAACATTTATCGAGAAAATCAATAAAAAATACAAAAACAAAAAAATATTGATTGTTTCTCACGGTTGTGTTTTGTTTAGTTTGCAAGCAGTAGTCAAAAATCTTACCGAAAAGGGAGAAATGTGCCATAGAAAAAATTTGATACTTAAAACTGGAGAATTAAGAAATCTAATATCTAATATCTGACATGAGTATACCGGAAATAGCCTCCGGCCCAGAGGGTTCGATGGCCCGGAGGGAAAAACAAATACTGGAATTCTGGAAAAAGAACAAAATTTTCGAAAAATCTTTGAGGAAAAAATCACCAAAGGGAGATTTTGTATTTTATGACGGACCGCCATTCGCTACCGGTACCCCGCATTACGGTAATCTTGTTGCCAGTTTAATGAAAGATATGGTTCCGCGTTATTGGACCATGCGTGGTTATCGCGTTGAAAGAAAATGGGGCTGGGATTGTCACGGTCTTCCCATGGAGAATATTGTGGAAGAAGAATTGGGATTAAAACACAAAAAAGATATTGAAAAAATCGGGATAGATTGTTTTAACGAGACCTGCAGAAGTAAGGTATTGATGTATGCAGAGGAGTGGAGAAAAGTAATAGAAAGAATGGGCAGATGGGTGGATATGGATAACGATTATAAAACCATGGACCCGAGCTTCATGGAAAGTGTTTGGTGGGTTTTTAAACAATTATGGGATAAAGGATTGATTTATGAAGGATACAAATCAATGCATATTTGTCCTAGATGCGAGACAACTTTATCGCAGCATGAAGTTAGCCAGGAATATGAAGACACGACCGACATTTCGGTAATCGCCAAATTCGAATTACAAGACGAGCCAAAAACCTTTATCTTGGCTTGGACAACTACGCCCTGGACCCTTCCCGGAAATGTCGCTCTGGCAATGGGAGAAAATTTACACTATATTAAAGTGCAATCGGGAAGCGAAAACTACATTTTGGTGAAAAATAATGTCGATAAAATTTTCGAAGGGAAGGATTATAAAATAATCGAGGAGGTTAACGCCAAAACATTGGAAGGAAAAAAATATAAACCTCTTTTCGATTATTTTTTGAACGCCGATTTAAAAAACAAAGAAAATCTTTACACTATTCAATTAGCCAAATTTGTCATTATTGAAGACGGTACGGGCGTGGTACATATTGCTCCGGCATTCGGGGAAGACGATATGAATCTTGGGAAAGAAAAAAAACTGCCGTTGATTCAGCACGTTAAAATGAATGGTCAAATTATTGACGAAGTTGTCGATTTTAGGGGCATGGAGGTTAAATCCAAAGACAACCCGCAATCGACCGACGCGAAAATCGTGGAATTTTTGACAAAAAAGAATTTGATTTTCAAAAACGAAAAATTCGTGCATTCCTATCCTTATTGTTATCGTTGCGATTCTCCGCTTTTGAATTATGCCACTTCTTCTTTGTTCGTTAAAATCACGGAAATCAAGAGCAAGTTACTCAAAACCGCAAAAAATATCAATTGGGTTCCCGCACACATCAAAGAAGGAAGGTTTGGTAACTGGCTCGAGGGTGCTCGGGATTGGTCTATTTCACGTCAAAGATTTTGGGGTTCGGTAATTCCGATTTGGGTTTGCGACAAATGTGGCAAAAAGAAAGTAATCGGCTCGATTAAAGAATTGGAAAAACTCAGTAATCAAAAAATAACCGATCTACATAAGCATTTTGTGGATAAAATAACCTTTAATTGTGAATGTGGTGGAACAATGAAGCGGGTTTCCGATGTGCTGGATTGCTGGTTCGAGTCGGGCTCGATGCCTTATGGTCAAATGCATTATCCTTTTGAGAATAAGGCGAAATTCGAGAAAAATTTTCCGGCAAAATTTATTGCTGAGGGCGCGGATCAAACCCGGGCATGGTTTTATTACCTGCATGTTTTGGCTACCGCGCTTAAAAACAGCGAAGCGTTCAAAAATGTGATTGTTAATGGAATGGTTTTGGCAGAAGATGGCAAGAAAATGTCAAAACACTTGAATAATTATCCTGATCCGATGAGTGTTTTCGAAAAATACGGAGCCGATGCGGTGCGTTATTATTTCGCCACTTCGCCAGTGATGAAGGCGGAGGATTTGTGTTTTTCCGAAAAAGCCATTGACGAGATAGTTAAGAAGGTCTTGATGCTGATTCTTAATATTTTTTCTTTTTATAAATTATACGAGGCGAAGAGCATTAAATCATCTTCAAAAAGCAGAAACATTCTCGATAAATGGATTATTTCCAAAGTTGAAAATCTGAAACAAGAAATAACCGAAGGATACGAAAAATACGACATTAATCTGGCAACCCGGCCAGTCGAGAATTTTGTCAATGATTTATCCACCTGGTATTTGCGGCGCTCAAGAGGAAGAATTAAAAGCAACAAAAAAAGCGACAAGAAAAATGCCATACAAACCTTATCTTATGTGTTATTGGAGCTGTCGAAAGTTATTGCTCCGGTAATGCCTTTTATGGCCGATTTTCTGTATCGTGAATTGAAGGGTGGTAAGCAATCCGTCCATCTTGAAGACTGGCCGAAAGTCAATAAAAAACTGATCAATAAAAAACTTGAAGAAAAAATGGATTTAGTGAGGCGGATTTGCAGCCACGCCCTGCAAAAAAGAGTGGAAGCGGGAATAAAAGTTAGGCAACCGCTTTTGGAACTGAAAATCCCTCGTTACAGGCTGGAAAAACAATTGGTTGAATTAATTAAGGACGAAATCAATGTAAAGGACATTGCTTTCGATATAAAATTAAAAGAAGGCGCAATTTTAAATACCGTGATGACTGAAGAGTTACGAGAAGAAGGGACGGTCAGGGAGTTTGTGCGTCAAGTTCAGGCACTAAGAAAAGAATCGGGTTTAACACCAAAAGACAAAATCAAGGTCTATTTTGGTGATCAAAACACGGAGAAAATCGTAAGAAAAAATAAAAAACAGATTAAAAAACAGGTAATTGCCAAAGATATTATTTTTTCTCCGGACAAATCGATTCAAGGTGGCCAAGGGAAAAACTTGAGCATCGAAAAATTGTAAGAATGATTAAAACCAAAGCAATTATTTTAAAATCAGCCGACTCCAACGAGGTGGATCGGCTTTTAACCGTATACAGTGAAAAGTTGGGAAAAATCAATATTTCCGCCAAGGGGGTTAAAAAACTGGAAAGCAAATTGCGTTATTCTATCGAGCCGATTACTTATACCCAGATGATTTTGGTCGAGGGAAAAAACTTTCTGATTTTGAAGGATTCGGTAATTTTGGAACAATTTTTGAAAACCAAAAAAAACCCGGAAAAAATAAAAATTGCCCAAAAACTGGCGGAACTGATCGACGAGGCGATTATTGGAGAAGAAAAAGACGAGAACATATGGAAACTGGCCTTATTTATGTTTAAAAGCATCGAAGAAGATAAAATTTCCACGAAATCGGCAATTGCCGATTTCCAAAAAAACTTGATTAAACTTTTAGGTTACAGTCCCCAAGACATTAAAAATTTAAATGAGATATATTAAATGGTATAATAGGGGCATGGATCAAAATACCACACCAAAAAATAATTTCGAAATTAAAGAAATGAACATCCGGTCAGATTCACCGCAGACCAAACCGCCAAAAAGAAAAATGCGTGGTTTGGTTAATTTATTCAGCAAGAAAAATTTTCCCAAAACACTGATAGTAATATTTGTCATCGCGGCCGCATTAGCTACGTTTTCTTTCATTGTGGGTAAAAATTCTTTTAATCTGGACAATATTAAAATCAATATCAGGATTCCGAGTTCCGTGTCTTCGGGGGAAGAAGTGGTTGTGAAAATCGACTACATTAACGATAACAGAGTAGGATTGAAGGATGTGTATTTAACCATTGATTACCCGTCGGGAACTTTTTCCATTGATGGAAAAGAACTTAATCAGGAAAGAAAAAGTCTGGGTTCGATTGCCAAAAAATCACAAGGAGCGGAAGAATTTAGAGTTAGGCTCGTCGGTGAGAAGGGTGATAGCAAAACTATTGTCGCTAAATTGGAATTCATGCCGCAAAACATCAATTCGCGCTTCGAAAACTCGACGACCTCAAGAATAGAAATTAATTCTGTTTTGGTTTCGATAAATATCGAGGGCCCGGAAAAATCCATTGCCGGACAGGAAGCTAATTACCTGATTGAATACGAGAACAAGACCGAGGAAAATATTTATAACTTGAGATTGGAATTAACCTACGATAAAGACTTTAAATTCAAAAGCGCGGAACCCGTACCACAAAAAGAAACAAATAATCTTTGGCAAGTCGACGTTCTAAAAGCCGGAGAAAAAAGAAGCATTAATCTTATCGGTAATTTAGACGGAAAAGAGGGCGAAAGTAAATCCCTTAAAGTGGTTATCGGAAAAATCGAGAACGAACAATTAATTCAGTATAGTCAGTTGGAATATTTGACCTTGGTTTCTCCTTCGCCGCTATTGTTAAATTTAGTACTGGAGGGCATGGGAGAAGACTGTAAAATTGATCCTGGTCAGTCTCTGAAATACAGGATTGATTTTAAGAACAACACCGATGTTCCGTTAAGAGAATTAATTCTGAAAACTTATTTCAAGGATAGTATTTTTAATCTCAGGGGAATTCAATTGATGGGAATTGGTTTTTTTGACAGCAGGGAAAATATAATTACCTGGAGCGGGGCGGATGTTCCTGCCTTGAAACTATTGGAGCCGAATCAGTCCGGAACCGTTTCTTTTTCAATAAGCATAAAAAAACCGGTACCGATGAATAATTATAACGATAAAAATGTCGAAGCCGAGGTTTCGGCAGAAATCGGAACCAAGACCGTACCGGCAAAATTTGCCGTTTCCGAATTGAAAATTTCCAATGACCTGTCGTGTAAGGTAAACAGCGAGGTTGATTTGAAGGCCAAGGTTTACTATTATGAACCGAGCGTGGGAATCATTAATTCCGGGCCAATGCCTCCCAGGGTTGATGCATTAACAAATTTTACCGTACATTGGCAGATTCTTAATGGTTCCAATGACTTGGAAAATGTCATAATCAGATCGACTTTACCTCAGGGAGTATATTGGTCAGATGTGTATATAAATAAAGTTTCCAATAGTAATGTTTATTACAACGAAAGAACAAACGATATTGTTTGGCAGTTCGATGAAAAAATACCCGCGGGTGTGGGTTTTCTTCTTCCCGCATATGAGCTTGTTTTTCAAATCGGAATCAGGCCATCCACAAATCAGATCGGAACCGCACCTATTTTAATAAACGAGGCTTATCTTGAGGCGAAAGATTCGTTTACCGGTATTCTCTTTACGGATTATACCAACCAGGTTAATACCAATACTCCCGACGATTCTAAAGATCCCGGAGGCATTGTTCGGGAATAATCATTATGCCGGAAAATAGCCAAAATTTAATGGATAAAATCGTTTCTTTGTGTAAGAGGCGAGGTTTTATTTATCCCGGTTCTGATATTTATGGTGGTTTCGGCGGTTTTTATGACTTTGGTCCATTGGGAGTGGAAATGAAAAACAACCTGAAGAATTTGTGGTGGAAGTGGATGACTATTGAACACGAAAATATTGTTGGAATCGACGGAGCGATTATTACCAATCCTAAGGTTTGGGAAGCAAGTGGCCACGTCGAAAGTTTTGTTGACCCGTTATCCGAATGCAAAAAATGTCACAAAAGATTCAAAGCGGACGATATTGAGGGCAAGAAATGCCCCGAGTGCCAAGGCGAATTGACCGAGCCGAAAAAATTCAATATTTTGATGCCGGTTCAAATCGGCGTAATAGAGGGTGAAAAAGTGAATGCTTATCTGCGGGGCGAAGCCTGCCAGACGATTTATCTCAATTACAAGAATATTTTAAATACAACAAGGCTGAAAATTCCATTTGGAGTTTGCCAGACAGGAAAAGCGTTCAGAAACGAAGTCACGCCGGGAAATTTTCTCTTCAGGCAAAGAGAATTCGAGCAGTGGGATTTGCAATGGTTTTGTCATCCTAAAGAAATGGAAAAATGGTTCGATTTTTGGAAAAAAGAAAGAATGGAATGGTATAGGGGTTTATTTACGAACCCGAAAAACCTGGGATTTTATAAGCACGAAAAATTAGCTCATTACGCCAAAAAAGCTTTTGATATTGTGTATGAAAAATCGCCCTGTGAAATTAAGGAAATCGAAGGAATCCATTGGCGAGGAGATTGGGATTTGTCTCGGCATCAGCAATATTCCGGTCAGGACCTGAGTTATACGGACATGGAAACAAAAGAAAAATTCATCCCGCAAATAGTAGAAACTTCAGGCGGCGTCGACAGAATGTTTTTATTCTTGTTGATTGACGCCTATACCGAGGAAAAAGAAAGAATTGTTCTAAAATTGAATCCCAAAATTGCTCCTTATAAAGTTGCGGTTTTTCCCTTGCTTGCCAATAAGCCGAAATTAATTGAAAAAGCCAGAAGTGTTTATCTGGGACTTAAAAAACAATTTTCCGTTGTCTGGGATGACAGAGGAAATATTGGTAAAAGATACTATGCCCAAGATGAAGCGGGGACTCCTTTTTGTATTACCATTGATTTCGATAGTTTAGAAAAAGACGATGTTACGGTACGAGAAAGAGATTCAATGAAGCAGGAAAGAATAAAAATCAAAGAACTAAAGGAATACTTGGAAGAAAAATTAAATGAATAAACCATACCAAAGGTTTATATTTAAAAATGGACTGAGATTGGTTGCTGTGCCGATGAAAAATAC
>JAUYCU010000053.1 GCA_030692145.1 bacterium | reverse complement strand
TCCGAGACTGGTATTTTTGGCGCTTTGGTGTTTATTGTTTTTTTGTTGATAAGAATTTTCAAAGCAATAAAACCGATAAAACCAAAAGAGGTTTCCGATGTCGTCGGGCCGATGATTTTTCTTTTTCTCGGATTTTTGGTTCTTGGCTTGAGTGATCATTTTTTCTGGACGCTTCAATCCGGCGGAATAATATTTTGGCTCGGTCTTGCATTAACGCAAGACAATCTCTAATCTCGAAACCCTAATCTCTAAACAATCTCAAATATCAAAAAACCAAAACACTTTTGAATTTTGAGATTTGGATTTTGGGTTTATTTAGAGATTAGAAATTAGGATTTAGAGATTTAAATTTTAGAGATTTAAATTTATGCAATACATTTGCGATTTTCACATTCATTCTAAATATTCCCGTGCCACTTCCAAGGAAACAAACATTGAGAATTTGAATAAATGGGCGCGCATCAAGGGCGTAAATGTTTTGGCAACCGGAGATTTTACCCATCCCCTATGGCTGAAAGAGCTGAAAGAAACTCTGGAGCCGGCGGAAAACGGACTATACAAGTTCAAAAATCATAAATCCAAAGCAAAA
The DNA here is from genome assembly GCA_030692145.1 of bacterium. Taxonomy (GTDB): domain Bacteria; phylum Patescibacteriota; class Minisyncoccia; order RBG-13-40-8-A; family RBG-13-40-8-A; genus JAUYCU01. The sequence goes on along the minus strand of JAUYCU010000053.1, from coordinate 2,658 downwards.
AACAATAATGGATTTGGTTTAAATGGGAATCATAATCATCAGCCGGAAGTAAGATTCATTTTAAATACCGAAATATCGAGCATTTATTCGAAAAACGGAAAAACCCGCAAAGTGCACAATTTGGTTTTTGCGCCTTCTTTTGAGGTTGCGGAGAAAATAAATACTCATCTGGGTTGGATTGGCAATTTAAAATCCGACGGCCGGCCGATTTTGGGGCTTGATTGTAAAGAGCTGGCAAAAATCGTTTTTAATATTTCTCCGGAATGCATGATTATCCCCGCGCATGCTTGGACTCCATGGTTTTCAATCTTTGGTTCGTTTTCCGGATTTAATTCAATAGAGGAGTGTTTTGAAGAATACACAAAAAATATTTTTGCCATCGAAACCGGTTTGTCGAGTGACCCGGAAATGAATTGGCGTTGGAGTAAATTGGATAAAATCACCTTGATTTCTAATTCCGATGCGCACAGCCCTGCGAAAATCGGCAGAGAGGTGAATATTCTGGAAGGCGAAGAAATAAGCTATAATTTAATCAAGGAAGCAATTAAGTCGGGCGCCTACGCAGATAATTCTTCAAAGCTGCGCATGGTTAAAACTATCGAGTTTTTCCCCGAAGAAGGAAAATATCATTGGGACGGGCACCGCAATTGTGATTTATGCCTCGAACCCGAAGAATCGTTAAAATACAATAATCTTTGCCCGCGCTGCGGAAAACCATTAACCATTGGAGTAATGAACAGGGTTTGCCAATTGGCGGACAGGCCAGCCGGAGAAAAACCGGAAAAATTTATTCCTTTCCAGCGCATGATTCCGCTTGAAGAAATAATTGCCGATGTTTTGGGTATTGGCACTGGCACAAAGAGGGTTTTGGCACATTACAAAAATCTGATTAAGGGAGTGGGCAATGAATTTAAAGTGCTTTTAAGCGCCACAAAAGGAGAAATCGTCTCTTCAAGTATGCCCGAGATTGCTGAAGCAATTGAAAGGGTAAGGCAGGGAAGAATCTCGATTCAGCCGGGATACGATGGAGAATTCGGAAAAATCAGTGTTTTTGGCGAAAACGAAGAAAGGCCAAAAACCAGAGGAGGACAAGAGACATTATTTTAATTTATGGAAGCAGTCGACAATTCAATTTTACGGCTTTTGTACGAGCATCGATACATCTTTGCTTTTTTGGGCGCCTTTTTCGAGGGTACCTATATTATGCTTTTGTCGGGAGTATTATTTAAATTCGGCTATTTCAAATTCTGGGGCCTGATTGCTGTTTTATTTTCGGGATATTTTTTGAACGGAATTGCCTGGTATTTGATTGGTAGGGCCGGGGGATATAAGGTTTTGGAAAAATGGGGCAAGCGCTGGCACATGACCAGAAAACTAATCGAAAAGCTGGAATATTATTTCAAACATCACAGCATCAAAACAATTTTTATTGCTCGTATTACCTGCGGGTTTAGTATGCCCGTATTGATGATTGCGGGGAGCCTGAAAACGAGATGGAAAAAATTACTATCGGTAACTTTTGTGGCAACGATTTTTTGGATAGCGATGTTGATGGGATTGGGATATGTTTTTGGGCTTGGATACAGTGCGATGGGAAGGGTTATGGAAACCATTGCTACCGGACTGACGATTTTGATATTCGCTTTAATTACGCTGGCTGTTATTTTTATTCTTTATTTTTCGACGAAATTCATGAGGAAAAAATTTATCAGTGGCTTAGAAAAAGAAGAAAATTCGTTTTTGGAGAAAACCGGAGAAATGTTCAATCATTTATTTAAAGATAAAAAAGATTAAGTATTAATCAAAAATAATGGCAAGATTTAAAATAAACAAAATAGTCAAAACATTAATTGGTGCAGACATGGTTTTTTTGTCCGCATTGGGCTTAATTGCTCCGATTTTCGCTATTTTTATCACCGACAAAATTAAAGGAGGGAGCATTGAAGTAGTGGGTTTCGCCGCGGCAATTTATTGGATAAGCAGGTCGATTTTTGAAATACCGATTGCTAAATTTTTAGACAGAACAATGGGAGAAAAAGACGATTTATATTTTCTTGTTGTTGGTTATACGATAGTTGCGTTTGTTCATTTCGGCTACGTTTTCAGTTCCTTGCCTTGGCATATTTATCTTTTGCAGGGTGTTTACGCTCTTGGTGCGGCGATTTCTTGGCCAGCCTGGAGCGCGCTTTTTACCCGACATATCGACAAGGGCAGAGAAGGCTTTGAATGGAGCGTTGAACATGTTTCTTTCAGTTTGGGAATCGGAATTACTGGCGCAATAGGAGGAGTTATGGTTGCCATGATGGGATTCAACATTGTTTTTGTTCTCGCCGGAATTTTTGCCTTGCTTGGCGGTCTGTTGCCATTAATTATTTACAAAGATATTAAGAAAGGAGATAATTGGTTTTTGAGTTTTTTTAAAAATAAGTGAGTAATTGATAAATAAAATGCCTGATAAAAAAATTAACAAAGAAATGAAAATCGAGGAGATTCTCCAAAATCATCCGGAAACCGTGGAGGTTTTTTTGAAGAATGGATTTCATTGTCTTGGTTGTGCCGCCGCAAGTTTCGAAAGTTTGGATGAAGGAGCAAAAGCGCATGGAATTGATACGGATAAGCTGGTCGGAGAACTGAACGAAATAATTAACAAGGGTTAAA
>JAUYCU010000044.1 GCA_030692145.1 bacterium | reverse complement strand
AAGAAGATTAACCAGTCCGACATTTGTTTTAATGAAAAAATACAATAATCTTTATCATCTCGATTGTTATCGCATAAAAAATAGCCAAGATGTTTTGGCAATGGATTTTAAGGAAATTATTTCCAACCCGAAAAATATTGTTTTAATCGAATGGGCGGAAAAAATAAAAAGAATTTTGCCGAAAAATAAAATCTGGATTAAATTTAAAATCCTCGGAAAAACCCAAAGGCTTGTCACTTTTTCCTAATTCTATGAAAAAACTAATTTTAATCGATTCTAATGCCCTGATTCATCGCAGTTTTCATGCTTTGCCGCCTTTGACCACCAGAAGCGGTGAGCTGGTTAATGCTGTTTACGGATTTTCCTCGATATTGTTGCGGGTAATCAATGAATTGAAACCGGATTATATTGTTGCGGCCTTTGATTTGGCTGCTCCGACTTTCAGGCACATCGCATACGAAGAATATAAAGCAAAAAGGCCAAAAACTCCGGATGAGCTCTGCAAACAAATTCCCCGCGCCAAAGAAATTTTAAAAGCACTCAATATTCCGGTTCTGGAAAAAGAAGGATTTGAAGCAGACGATATTATCGGCACTATGGCGAAAAGAATCGGCAAAGACGGAGTCGAAGTTTTGATTATTACCGGCGATTTGGATACTTTGCAGTTAATCGATAAAAATATCAGGGTTTATACTCCGAAAAGAGGATTAAGCGATACCGTAATTTACGGAGAAAAAGAGGTTGAGGAAAGATACGGCTTGAAAGTCAGCCAAATGATTGATTATAAGGCCTTGCGCGGCGACCCATCAGATAATATTCCTGGAGTAAAGGGAATCGGCGAAAAAGGCGCGTGCAATTTACTTAAAGAATTCGGCACTTTGGAAAATTTATACCAGAAATTGGATAAATTAACGGAAAAGCAAATCATTGATAGCCCATCTTTAAGTAAAAACGTGGTGGAAAAACTGAAAACCAATAAGCAAATGGCGTTTTTTAGTAAGAAACTGGTAACAATCCATTTGAAAGTGCCGCTTAAAATTACCCTAAAAGAACTGGATTGGCAGAAAAAATACGACATCGATAAAATTAAAGTCTTGTTTAATGAGCTTAATTTTCAAACCCTGATTAAAAGATTACCGGGATACGTAATCGAGCCGGAAATCCAGCCCGAGCAGAAAAATTTGTTCTAATTTATGCCTGAATTGCCCGAAGTTGAGACAATTAAACGTGAATTGGAAAGAGCTATCGTCAATAAAAAAATTATTGACGTGATTATTAATAACGCGAAAGTAATCAGGGAGCCGAAAAAGGACGAATTTGTCAAAGAACTGAAAAATAATACGATTAAAGAAATAATCAGACGCGGAAAGCTGCTGATTTTTAATTTGTCTTCGGGAAAATCCTTGACCATACATTTGAAAATGACCGGACAATTGATTTATCCCCGCCAAGGCGGGACAAGCCCGGGAAAGACGACCAGAGTGAGTTTTAAGTTTTCTGACGGAAAATTGCTGGATTTTAACGATTCCCGAGTTTTCGGCGAACTGCGCATTGTCGATAATTGGCAGGATTTGAAATTCATCAAAGAACTGGGGCCGGAACCTTTTGCATTGACGGAAGATAAATTTTCCGAGATACTGAAAAACAAGAAGACAAAGATTAAGGTTTTAATCATGGACCAGAAAATTATTTCTGGAATCGGTAATTT
>JAUYCU010000042.1 GCA_030692145.1 bacterium | reverse complement strand
AAACGTCAGGTGTTATTTATGTAACCATCGTTGTTTTATTGCAGATAGTCATCGCGGGATTTGCGGAGTCAGAGAAAATAAAGACGGAAAATTATATAGTTTAGTTTATGGTAAGATAATTGCCGAGCATATTGATCCAATTGAGAAAAAACCATTGTATCATTTTATGCCCGGCAGTTTTTCTTTATCGATTGCCACAATTGGCTGTAATTTCCGTTGTTTGCATTGCCAGAATTCGGATATATCGCAAATTAATAAACAAGAAACAATAAATAACAAACAATGGGGTAAAGAAAAATATCCGAAAGATATTGTGCGGGATGCGTTGAATGGTAAATGTCCGAGTATTTCCTATACCTATACCGAGCCGACCATATTTCTGGAATTTGCTTTGGATTGTATGAAATTGGCAAAAGAAAAAGGCCTGAAAAATGTTTGGGTTTCCAATGGTTACATGACCAAAGAAGCGTTGGATTTAATTGCGCCGTATCTTGATGCGATTAATGTTGATTTAAAGGCATTTAGCGAAGATTTTTATCGCGATGTTTGTGGGGCAAAATTACAGCCGGTTTTGGATAATTTGATTGATATCAAAAAACGGGGGATTCACTTGGAAATCACGACCTTAATAATTCCAGACAAAAATGATTCGGAAAAAGAATTGAAACAGATTGCCGAATTTATTGCCAAAAAAGTGGGCAAAGATATTCCTTGGCACGTTTCAAGATTTTTTCCGAATCATGAGTTTTTAAATATGTTGCCGACACCGGTGGAAAAAGTTCTCCGCGCAGCAGAAATCGGAAAAGAAGCGGGGCTGAAACATGTGTATACGGGGAATATTTAATCCTCAAAAACCAAAATTTTTATTTATCCAATAAGGGGGAGACCTTACACCCCCCTTATTTTATTTGTATTGCAGACACTAATGACTTTCACCCCTTAATTCAAATAAAAACTTTGGTTTTTTCGATTACTGGCTTGGCGGAGTTTATCCGCCTCTGGCGGAATATGGTCTTCGGAAGTATAAATAAATTCCTTATTATGGGCGAGGGCAAAGTTTAGATATTGACATATTTTTGATATAGGTGTACAATATAGATACTTTGAACCTTTGCAAATATGGCGAGCTCTGATGTAAAAGTCGGAGAGAGCCATAAAATCTAATTAAAAGGAGGCCCAAAATGGGCAGACTTTTGAAGGAGACGCCACTCTCCGAAATCGTGGCAACAATGGAAGTTTTGGATCGGTACGGAGTAAATCGTGACGATTTAACTTGTATTCGTTCTAACTATCAGTTCGCAAAGGATTTAGCGCATTTTATCCGTTATGGAAAACAGGGTACTAAGTCGGTTCATGATCGCGCCTGTTCAATCATGGGCAAGAACTTCTTTGGCGTCGAAGAAGCCATCAAACGCTTCGGTGTCAACCCGACCAGCCAGCAACTCGTTGCTCTTTCGGAGATTCCGTTCTCCGAAACAGTACTCGAGCAATCGAAGGACACTCACGTCCTCGTAGCGGTTTTTCCGCTCTCGATTCTCGAAATTCGCGGCAAGCGAGGCGATACAAAGCTGTTCTACGACAAGTCGTCATGGTACAAAAAAGAAACATTCGCCAAAAAGCGCGACGAAGCCAGTTGGTACCTGGTTTGTAAGACCCCGGCAGAGAACTCTTTTTTGAAGACCTGGCAAGAACAGCAAGCGTTTCTCGCCAAGGACGATGAAGTGCCTAGTGCTCGCGTGATGACTTACGTCATTATCGGACACTACCTTGCTACGGGCGAGCGTCTTTTTAAAAGCGTTTATGTCCGTACTTCCTCATTGGATTTCTACGGCTATCATGTTCTTCTAGGTTTATTCGACGAGGATGGTCTGAGTTTCAACCAATGTTGTGAATACAATCGCAGTGACGACATCGGCCTTGCCTCTGCTAGGAAGTTCCCCGAACTATAGCAAAACTGAGTACGGGGCAGGCTGAATCATTGGTTCCTTGAATTCTTGAACCCTTGATCCTGAAAAGGATTGAGGGTTCTTTTTATTTTTGTTACAATAAAACCATATGAAGAAAATAATTATAATTGTAATTATTTTTGGTTTGTTTATACCGGTTTATTTTGGGGCAAGCCTGCCCCGCCGAAGCGCAGCGCAGGCGGGGTTTCCCGATGATTTGCCGATTTTTAGCGCAATGCCCGACAATGTTTTTTATTTTCTGAAAATCTGGTATGAGAAAATAGTGATATTTTTCACTTTCGATTTAGTGAAAAGAGCGGAAAGATATACGACATTTGCCGAAAAAAGAGCCTACGAGGCAGAAGAGATGGTGAAAGAGGGAAAAGTCGATTTGGCCGCGAAAGTTGAAGAAACTTATAAATCTTATCTGAATAAAGCGAAAGAAGCGTTGGAAAAAGCGATTCAGAAAGCAATAGATAAGAAAAAAGAAGCACTGAAACAGGAATTGGATAAAAAGGTCGAGGATGTAATGAATAAGTTAAAAGAATCAATCAATTTATGATAAAGGTTTACAGTACTCCGACGTGTCCTTATTGCGTGACTCTTAAAAATTTTCTCAAAGAGAATAATATTCAATTCGAAGACATTGATGTTTCGCAAAACGAGGTGGCAGCCAAAGATATGATTGATAGATCCGGCCAAATGGGCGTGCCAGTTATAGATATTAACGGAGAAATGGTGGTTGGTTTTGACCAAGAAAGAATAAAAAAATTGCTTAAAATTAATTAATAAATTAATGGTTTACGATTTAATTATTATTGGTGGCGGGCCAGCTGGAATAGCGGCTGGGATTTATGCTGCTAGAAAAAGACTGAAAACGCTTTTAATTACCAAAGAATGGGGTGGACAAATAACCAAGGCAAATGAAGTTCAGAATTGGCCGGGAATAAAAAGTATTTCCGGACTGGATTTGATAAAACAGATGACCGAACATCTGAAATCTTTCGAAATCGAGATAAAGGAAAATAGAGAAGTAATCGATTTGGACAAAAAAGGAGATAATTTCATTCTTCGGGACAATGACGAGCAATACGAGGCTAGGGCAGTGATAATTGCCTCGGGGAAAGTGCCGCGAACGCTGAACATTCCTGGCGAAGAAGAGTTTAAGGGTAAGGGAGTTTCTATTTGTGCGACCTGTGATGCGCCGATATTCAAAAACAAAGAAGTGGCGGTTATTGGTGGCGGCAATGCGGGTTTTGCCATAGCTATGGATTTAGTTAAATATGCCAAAAAGATTTATATTCTGGAGTTTTTTGAAGAAATGAAAGGCGATTTGATGACTAAAGAAAAACTGGCCCAAACAGGAAAAGTGGAATTTATCACCAGCGCCGCGGTAAAAGAGATAAAAGGAACGAAATTTGTGGAAAGTGTGGTTTATGAAGACAGAAAAACCAGCGAAGATAAGGAAATTAAAATTGAAGGCGCGTTTATTTCCGTAGGAATGATGGCAAAAGCGGAATTTGCGACCAAGCTCGTAGAATTGAATAAAATCGGAGAAATTGTGATTGATAAGGATAATTACACGAAAACTCCGGGACTATTCGCAGCCGGAGACATAACCGATATAAAATACGAACAGGTTATAATTGCCGCAGGCGAGGGCGCGAAAGCAGCTTTGGCAGCAACGGAATATTTAGGGAAAAAAGAATAATCTTCAAAAACCAAAGTTTTGTAGGGTTGCGGAATTTATTTACACCCCCTCAGACCACGAAGTCGCCGAGAAGTAATTAATGATTGTTTTATCTTGAGCGCTTCTATATCTCGCCAAGCCAAGATGGTTTGGCGTTTTGTTTTATCCGATAAAGGCTTGGCTGCGATATGGTCTTCGGAAGTATAAATAAATTCCTTATCCAAAACTTCTGTGATATAATTTAAGAATGGAGAAAATCCACGACTTGATTATTATCGGTGCCGGGCCTGCGGGGATTACTGCCGGGATTTATGCCAAAAATTTCGGTTTGGATTGTTTGATTGTCGGCGAGGAAGCCGGGGGATTATTGAATGGTTCGTATAGGGTTGATAATTATCCGGGAGTTTTTGATGTTACTGGCGAAGAACTAGTCAAGAAATTTAAAGCGCATCAAGAATATTTGGAGGTTCCGCTCAAAAAAGAAAGCGTAGGAGAAATAAAGAAAGACGGAGAAATATTTAAAGTTATTACCACCAACAAAGAATATTCTACTAAATCCTTGATTTTGGCTTTCGGTACCCAGGTTAAAAAACTGAAAATCAAAAACAGCGAAAAATTCGAAAATAGAGGCGTTTATTACCAATCAGGTCATAACGTCTTTTTGTTTAGGAATAAAACAATCGCGATTGTTGGTGGTGCCAATTCCGCGGTAATGAAAGCAATAAAATTTTCCGAACAAGCGAAAAAAATTTATTTGATTTACCGCAAAGATAAATTGCGCGCGGATAAAATTTGGGTCGATAAACTGACAAAACCGGAGAATGTGGAAGTAATTTATAATACAAACGTTATGGAAGCAGGCGGTCAGAAGGAACTGGAATCAATTATTCTGGATAACGGCGAAGAATTGAAAATCGACAGTTTGTTTATTGAAGCAGGGGCGATGCCGAATACGGTTCTGATTCATGAACTGGATATAAAAACCAATGAACTTGGCTATATCGAGGTTAATAAGTGTCAAGGAACCAATATTGAGGGTGTTTTTGCCGCAGGAGACATAACCACCGGATCGAATGGTTTCAGACAGATAATTACCGCTTGTTCCGAGGGAGCGATTGCCGCGCTCGGCGCACTAAATTATTTGCATAAAAAGTGATATAATTAAA
>JAUYCU010000029.1 GCA_030692145.1 bacterium | reverse complement strand
GTGTTTTTTGTTTTTTTGCGCAACAATGTTTTTTTTCGCTTCCAGCAGTGTTTTGGGAATTATTTTTTCGCCGGAACATTCCCTGTAAAGCTCATCAATTTTTTTCTGCGCATTTTTTCTCGGAACAGCTTTATTGTTTATCCAACGATTCAATGCGGCAAATGTCACGCCTAAACGGCCGGCCAGCTCGGTCTGGGTCAGCTCGGATAAATTTAAAATAAGTTGTATTTTTTCTCTTGTGTTCATTTTTTCTGTACTTATTTGTACAGCTTATCAAACTATATATAGTTAGTCAATGTGGTGGGTTTTTATATACTTGTTGAACGTCGTCTCGGTGTTGGACGATGTTGGATGTCGCACGTCCAACATCCTATGCGCATCCAATATTTTACTCTAAAACTAATTTCCGGATAGAATCTACGTTTTTTTCATATTGCTCCAACCAATCAATAAAAAATTTCTTATAGCCCTCTGTGCCATTAAAGAATTCTAATAGAAATTCTTTGTTGATTATTGATGGAAAATTTTTGATACCTAAATAATCTAAATGACTTGACCAACGATATTTTTCTAGGAATTTCAGTGCTTCTTTTATTTCTGGTTTGGTTAATTGTTTTTCTTTCCAATTTTTCTTCCAGATTTTTAAAGGATTAGAGTGAATATAACAAACCAGATGTGCTAACTGTTTATCTCTGCTAACATGAACATCTTTAAACCTCCCTTGAAAAAGATAACCGTTTCGTTTATGTTTTTCATTAAAACCTCGAGCATAACCTCCGTGAAGTTTCTTCATAAATAAAGTAATTCCGTCGTCTTTCAACTGCTCAGCTAACAGATGATGGTGATTAGGCATTAGAACAAAAGCATGAACATTTACCAAAAGGTCTCTATTCCGCTCCTCTATGTTGGACGCTATGTTGGACGACGTGTTGGACGTCGCACGTCCAACATTCCCCGTCGCACGTCCAACATTCCCAAATTGTAAAGCGGGCTTAACATCATTAAACTCATAAAGATCATGAATAAAACGAAAATAATCATTTTTATCCATAAAAATCTGTCGTTTCTCTACCCCCCGATCAAACAAATGATAGAATTCATTTATGGCAAGATATCTGCTCATAAGTTTTACGATGTTGGACATTATGTTGGACGTGCGACGTCCAACATAATGTCTGTTTTAATAATATTAGCTTAAAAACAAACTGTTAATTGTGAATAACCAGAGCTCTCTATGTTGGACGTATATTGGACGTGCGACGTCCAAACATGATAAATTCATGATTCGTGAATATTCGT
>JAUYCU010000020.1 GCA_030692145.1 bacterium | reverse complement strand
GCCGACAATTAAAGGCGCGAAAGTCGTTGCTACGATTTTGAAGCAGGGTAAAGGCAAAAAGGTGGTTATTTTCAAGTATAAAGCCAAGAAACGTGAAGCAACAAAAAAAGGCCATCGTCAGACCTTTACCGAAGTGGAGATAAAAGAAATTATCGCCGCATAGTACAATCCTCAAAAACCAAAGTTTTTATTTATCCAACCTGCCTCGCGTCAAGGCGGGTAAGGGGGAGACCTTACACCCCCCTTATTTTATTTTTTACATTAATGACTTTCACCCCTTAATATAAATAAAAACTTTGGGTTTCTCGACTACCAATATACTATTGACACAATTTATTACCAGGTATATAATAAAATCAGCTTGAAATATAGCTGATTTTAAATTGAGGAGGTTAGAATGCAGCATTTGCATAATAAACCATTGACGCGTTTTGTTCCAGGCTTGATTATCATAGTTCTTTTGTGGTGGGCTTTTCCTCCAAGCAAGGTTGAAGTCAAGATCATTTGCGGGCTTGTTGTGCTTCTCGTGATAGGTCTTATCACAGCAGAGGTTGTTTCTAAAAAAAACAGAGACAGGAAAAACAAAAAAGAGATTGGATAGCCAATCTCTTTTATTTATAATGGGGTTTATTTTCTTCCCAGTAAGGCATTCGTCAGTGTGTCTTCATCCATATATTCGAGTTCCGAGCCAGTGGATAACCCGCGACCCAAACGGGTTATTTTTAATTGCGGATAGATTTTTTTCAATTCGTCGAGACAGCGGGCAGAGTATAGGGCAATTGTTTCTCCTTCGGTGGTTGCGTCGGTAGCGATAATTATTTCGTTCAAATCTTTTTTGGCTTGCCCGCCGGAGCCTTGGCGTAGGCGGGATTTTTTGATTCTTTCGATAAGATTCCTCAGTCGTGCCAATTGTCTATTTTCATCCTCTGTTCCAATTACGTAATAAATGCCGTTATATCTTTTGGTTTTTTCGATTGATTCAATGTCTGTATCTTTTTCCACAATACAAATTGCGGTTCTTTCGCGGTTCGTATTTTTGCAAATTTCGCAAAGGTGGGTCGCCGTTGCTTCCATTGCGCGGTTACAGAAAGCACAGTATTTTATTTTCTTCAGAATAAATAATTTTTTGGCGAATTTTTCGATTTCCTCTTTGGGTTGATTCAATAAATAAAAAACAAATCGGGCGGCTTGTCGCGGGCCGACCGAAGGCAATTGCGCAAATTCATCAATTAATTGTTGTATTGGTTTCGGTAGCATAATTATTCGTCGTATCTTTTTTCCAGGGTTTCAAAAGTTACGGAATCCTGGTTAAAATAAAGCTCAAGTTGGCCAATCGGGCCGTTTCTGTGTTTGGCAATAAATATATCGGCGATATTTTTCCTTTCGCTTTGTTTAATGTCCATATCTTCGCGATAAATCAATAAAACCACATCCGCATCCTGTTCCAAAGAACCCGACTCGCGCAAATCTGCCAAGCGCGGAATTCTCGGAGAGCGTTGTTCGGTCGCTCTCGAGAGCTGGGAAACCGCCAATAACGGAACGTTCAGTTCTCTTGCTAGGGCTTTTAATGAGCGCGATATTTCGGTCATTTGCTGGACAATGCTTTCGCGCGAACTCATCGGATTGATAAGTTGGATATAATCGACAATTACCAGTCCCAGTCCATGTTCGGCTTGCAATCTTCGAGCCTTGGTTTTAATTTCCAGAACGCTTGAGCTAGCGCTATCATCAATGAAAATAGGGCTTTCCGACAATATTCCAATTGCTTCCTGAATTCTTGTAAAATCATTATCTTCGCCTTTGCTGGAAAGTTTTCCGGTTCTTAGTTTCCATAAGTCTATTTTTGCTTGGGCGCAAAGAATCCTGTCTACCAATTGCGAAGCGGACATTTCCAAGCTGAAAATTCCCACGGGAACTTTTTCTTTTATGGCGACATTTCTGGCAATATCCAGAGCAAGTGTGGTTTTTCCCAGGCTTGGCCTGGCTGCGAGAAGAATATAATCTCCTTTCTGTAATCCAGCCAAGTAATTATCCAAATCGGTAAATCCGGTAGAAATACCTCTTAGTGTTCCGCCTTCGTGTTTGTGGAGTTGGTCGATCCTGTCGAACGCTTCCGCAAGCGCCGGTTTTATCGGAGTGAAAAATTGTTTTAAAGAGCGCTGAGAGATAGCAAAGATATTTTTTTCCGCCTGATCCAAAACCATTTCTACTTCGTCGATTTCTTGATAACTGATTTGAGTAATATTGTGCGCTGCTTCGATTAAGTCTCTTAATGTTTTTTTCTTTTGAACGATTTTCGCATAATGTGCCGCGTTTGCCGCAGTGGGCACGAAATTCACCAGAGCAGTCAGATAACTTGACCCGCCGATTTTATCTAGCAATTCTTTTTCTTCCAGGCGATTCGACACGGTCATCAGGTCGATTGGTTCGCTTTTTTCGGAAAGTTCGAACATTGTTTGGTAGATAATTTTGTGTACATCTCTGTAAAAATCATCTGGAGACAAAATATCGGCAACTTTGATTATCGCTCTTTTATCCAAAAGCAACGAACCAAGAACTGATTGTTCGGCCTCAATGCTCTGTGGCGGTAATTTTTCGAATTCTTTTTCCTTTGCCATACTTCTATCTTATAAACAAAAAAGCCTGTCGTCAAACAGGCTTTTGTTCAGAAAATGGGGATATTCGGTGAGTTAAATTTTTTTCACTTTCGGACCATCGGCAGCGTCTTCTATCGAATATCCGAGGGATTTTATTTTTTCGCGCAACTCATCGGATTTCTTGAAATCTTTGCTTTTTCTGGCTTTTTCTCTTTCTAACACCAACTTTCTGGCTTTTGGCGATAAATCTCCTCCGCCTTTAATGAAAACAGTTATTAATTCGTCTTGTAATCTGATCGAATCCGTTATATTTTTTTTAAAAGTTAAAATTCCGAAGATTTGGTCGATTTCTTCGAAAAATTTATAAGTTTTTTCACCGCCAACTTTATTTTTGTAAGAATCTCTAATGAAATTAAAAATTACAGCCAAGGCTTTTACCGTATCAAAATCATCATCCATTGCTTTAAGGAAGTTCGTTTTTAATTCTTTTAATAGTTTTGTGTTATCTTTTTTGTTAGATTCTAAATTCCCCACAAAATCATTTAATCTTTCTAGGCTATTTTTAGCCCCTTCCAGGGATTGTTCATTGTAATCAATTGGGCTGCGATAATGACTGGCAATATAAAAGAATCTTAAAACTCGATAATTATATTTTTTTAAAGCATCTCTAACCGTGATAAAATTTCCTAGCGATTTACTCATTTTTTGGCTATCAACATTTAAGAATCCAGTGTGGAGCCAGTATCTGACTAATGGTTTTTTACCCGACGCAGACTCCATTTGAGCAATTTCAGCTTCGTGGTGGGGAAAGATTAAGTCTCTGGCTCCGCCATGGATATCGTACTGAGGGCCGAAGTTTGTTTCGGTTATTGCCGTGTCTTCAATATGCCATCCGGGCCGACCCTTGCCCAATTTAGAATCCCAGCTTGGTTCGTTGGGTTTAGAAAATTTCCATAAGCAAAAATCTCCTTTATTCCTTTTTTCTAAGCCATCATCTATTCGAGAAACAGCATCCTCGGCTCCTAAAACCGTTCTGTGTGAGAGTTTGCCGTAATCGGCGAACCTTGAGATGTCAAAATAATATCCGTCAGAGATCTTGTAGGCATAACTCTTTTGTATAAGAGCTTCAGTTTGTTTAACCATCTGTTTTATATAATCAGTTGCTTTAGCATATTTGGTGACAGCCGTGATATTTAATTTTTTTTCGTCTTCGTGGTAATAATCTTCGAACCTTTGAGCCAACTCCGAAGGTTTTATTTTTTCTTCTTGCGCTCTTTTAATTATCTTATCATCCAGATCAGTGATATTTTGCAGATAAACAACATTATATCCTCTAGATCTTAAATATTTTACAATAACATCAAATTGAATATAGGTTTTTGCATGACCAATATGCATATAGTCATAAACCGTCGGTCCACAAACAAAAAGATGTACCGATTTATTTTTTATCGGTTTAAATGGTTCTTTTTTTCGAGTTAGGGTATTAAATAGTTTAAGCATGTTTAAAATCTCTAATCTCTAATTTTTAATCTCTAAATTTTTTATTTTGAAATTATTTAGAGATTAGGGTTTGGAATTTAGAAATTCCTTGCGTAGCAAGGCCTAGAGCCATTTTTTAATCTTGAAAAGAATAAGCATGGAAATTGTACCGATAAACATAATCCCCAAGATTATCCAGAAATCGTTTTCCATTCCGATAATCGGCAGATATTTTGTGTTCATTCCGAAAATCGCAGCAACCAGCGTAAGCGGGAAAACAATCACCGCAAACAGAGTGATGATTTTCATGATTCTGTTCGTGCGGTTTGAAAGCAGAGAATCATTCGCTTCCTGTAAAGATTCGATAGTTTCCTTGTTGTTTTCCAATAAATTCCATACGCGCATATGGTCGCCAATAATATCGACAAAATAGGGCTCTTCTGACTTTCCGAAAAATTCTGTGCCTCTGGTTTTTAATGATTCAAAAATTGTGTTCTGGGGTTTTAGTATTCGACGGAAATCCAAGATATCTCTTCTGACAATAGAGATTTCCTCGACTATTTTTTCTTCTTTTTTGATATTTTTGGTTCCGAAAATTTCTTTTTCAATATCGTCAATTTTTCTGGTGATATGGTCAAGTTGTCGCGAGGAAAAATTATTCAATTCACCAATCATATAATAAAGCAGGGAAGCGGTTGTTTCGCCGAAATGCGGGTCAATGTCTTTTGCTTCACATTTTTTCCAAAACTCCTGAAGTGGCTGAATTTTTCCGTAGCGTACAGTAATTAGGGTTGTGGGCGTAATCAGAAAGTCGATCTCCATGGATTTGCTGGTTTTTTCCTCGGGGTGATAAATCGGAAAATGCAGAACCATATATAAATAATGGTCGTAATTTTCCACTTTCGGGCGCAAAGTATGAATCGTAAGCTCGCCCAGAACAATCGGATGAAAATCGAAATTTTGTTTTAAATATTCGATGTCTTCTTTTTTGGGGTCAACAATATCGACCCAGGTTAAATTT
This sequence comes from bacterium, assembly GCA_030692145.1. Classification (GTDB taxonomy): domain Bacteria; phylum Patescibacteriota; class Minisyncoccia; order RBG-13-40-8-A; family RBG-13-40-8-A; genus JAUYCU01. The sequence goes on along the minus strand of JAUYCU010000020.1, from coordinate 6,028 downwards.
TTGATTTTTATCGTTTCCATAAACATTCCCCATTAAATGTCGTTTTTGGCGACTTCCTCTCTGCGGGATTTAATGGGGTAAATTTAATAATTATATTTTAATTATAACACAAAAGCGGGTAAAAATTAAAAACCTTGACAGATTTTATTATCGGGTATATAATAACGTAGTCTATTTCATATAGACTTAATATATATTTCGCACCTTTAAAATGCCAAACTACTTGGCTTAATATAAAAAAATCTACCAACAAACCTGCCTACGCATTAAGCTATGGCGAGGTAAAGGAGAATCAAAATGCCGGAAACAAATGTTGTAACAAGCAACACAAAACCAGAAACGGACTGGAGAATCAAAGAAATCAGCGGTTTGAAAAAGAAAATTAACATCACAAGATCAATTTTCTTGCTTATTTTTGCTGCTGATCTGCTTTTTATTTTTACCGGTTTTTTTCTTAGTAATTCTTTTTATTCTGTTGTCCCAACCTGGTTCTTTTTCTTCGTTCTCGTCAGCACTCTTTTTGGCTGGTACGCTACTCACTGCTTGAAGTTTGTAAAAGCATGGGAAAAGGGGGTAGTTTTCCGTCTGGGAAAGATGTTGCCGAAGCCATTGACGAAGAAAAACGAGAAGAAAGACGAAAAAGACAAAAAGAAAGACAAATCGGAAGAAGGAAATTTTTTCAACAAAGTCATTAGAAGAATCTTTAAGAACTTTAACCCGCAAGACCCTGGACCTGTTTGGGTTTTTTACCCGTTTGAAAAACTGGTCTTCGTCCCGATGTGGACCAGAGCAGAAGATCTTGAGCCTAGAAAGATTATTACCAAAGACCTTATTGAGGCTACTCTCGATATTCTTCTTTACTGGAAAGTAACCGATGCCTGTGATTTTGTCATAAAGGCAGAGGATCCTATTCCTATGGCCGCAGAGTTTACCTGGGCAACATTGAGATCGGAAGTTGGTTCAAGGAAGTTTAAAGAGGTTTATTCTGCTGTTGCGAAAATCAATACTAATTTGCAAATTGCGCTCGCGGCAGAAGGCTATATGAAGGAGATCGATATCAAGAAGAATATCAGCATTAACGAAATCAATGATAAGCTGGAAGAGAAGCTCAAAACAGAGGATTCCGCGGAACAAAAAGCCGATAAGAATTGGGGCCTGGAAATCAAGACGGTAATGATTCAGGCCGTTATTCCTCCGCCGGGTTATTCCGAGGCAATGCTGAATTTGGCAGTTGCCACGCAGAACGCAGAGGCCGTCAGAAAGACCGCTGCAGGGAAAAAAGATGCCGATATTATGGTAGCTGAAGCAAATGAGTTTACTCTTAAGGCTAATGCTCGAGGGAAGGCAGAAGACACCAAGCTTCAGGTGGCAGCTTTTGGTCCTGATGGGGCAAAAATTCTGGCAACCACAATGATTGCCGGGATGGTGCAAAAGGGAGACAAGTTCTTTATTGATCCGAACGCAGCTGGAGTTTCTGGTCTCGCGGCTCTAGTCAAAGAGACACTTGATTCAGTCGGTAAAAAAGGAGGATAAGAAATTCGACGAGCCCGCAGTGGAAACACTGACGGGCTCTTTTTATTTATCGATGAAAGTATTGACAAGGATATTTTGTATCTATAATATAGAATTAGCACTCTCGATAGGGGAGTGCTAATAAGAAAAATGGATAAATTGACCGAAAGACAACAGAAAATACTGGAATTGATTATCGGGGAATATGTGAATAAGCCAAAACCAATCAGTTCGAAAATCCTGGCCAAAAAGCTCGGGTTAAGTTCGGCAACACTGCGAAACGAAATGAAAGAGCTGGAAAAGGGGAAATACCTGATTCAGCCGCATACTTCGGCAGGAAGAATCCCGACCGATAAGGCCTATAGACTTTTCATTAAATCGGCACAAATAAAAAACGTGAGCGTACCAACAAAAATCAGCCAGAGAATACCGGAAGACGCTTTTAAAGATGTTGCGGAAACTCTGGCAGAAATGTCCGGAGGATTTGCATTCAGCGCAATTAAAGAAATGAATTCTTTTTATCAGACCGGGCTTTCTAATCTCTTGAAATTTCCCGAATTTGGAGATATGGATTATTTTTCGGAAATGGCGCAAACAATGGAGCAATTTGAAAAACACTTTGATGAATTATTTGAAAAAATCAATGATAACGAAACCAAAGTTTTTATCGGAAAAGACAATCCACTCGGCAAAACTAAAAAGATTTCCATTATTGTTTCTAAGTGTAATATGCCGGATAATAAGCACGGAGTAATCGGCTTGCTTGGCCCGACACGGATGAAATACGATTACAATATTTCATTGATTAATAAATTAAGAGAATTAATGCAGGATCATGAGTAAAGAAGGCAACATAGAAAAAATAGAAATTGTGCCGGAAGAAAATACAGAAGAAGCAGGAGCTAAAATCAAAAAGATTAAAGAACGTTTAAGGAAAGCCGAGCACGAAAGAGGGGAGTTCTTAACTTTTGCACAAAAAGCAAAAGCGGATTTTATAAATTATAAAAGGGAACAGGAAGCAAAAATTTCCGAATACTACAAATTTGCGAACGAAGGATTGATTCTGGATGTTTTACCGGTTTTGGATAGTTTTGAGCTGGCAATGAAGCATCTGCCTGATGACGAACAAGCAGGCAAAGACAACGGAATCGAGCAGCTTTATAATCAGCTGAAAAATATTTTAAAATCCAACGGCATTGAAGAAATTGAAGCTGTTGGCGAAAAATTCAATCCCGAACTTCACGAATCAATAGAAGTTGTCGAAGGCGAAGATCCTGGAACCGTAATTGAAGAAGTTCAAACAGGCTACAAACTCCATGGTAAAGTAATCCGCCCTTCAAAAGTCAAAATAAGTAAATAATTAATAATAAATAAATAAAATAAACATATGAGTAAAATATTAGGTATTGATTTGGGCACGACTAATTCGGCAATGGCAATTATTGAAGCAGGCGAGCCGAGAATTATTGAGAACAAAGAAGGAAATAGAACAACCCCTTCGATTATTGCTATTTCTAAGGCCAACGAAAGATTGGTCGGTCTTTTAGCGAAAAGACAAGCAGTTACCAATCCGAAAAACACTATTTTTTCTGTTAAACGATTAATCGGCAGGAGATTTTCCGATGCGGAAGTGCAAAAAGACAAGAAACTTTTGCCTTATGATATCAGAGAATCCAAAGAGGGTGCCGTAGAAATCAAAATGAACGATAAATGGTACGGGCCAGCGGAAATCTCGGCAATGATTTTACAAAAATTGAAACAGGATGCCGAAGATCGTTTGGGAGAGAAAATAGAGGAAGCGGTAATTACCGTTCCTGCATATTTCGACGATTCGCAAAGAAAAGCAACCAAGGACGCGGGAGAAATCGCGGGACTGAAAGTGAAAAGAATTATTAATGAGCCGACCGCGGCCGCTTTGGCATACGGGTTGAATACAAAGAAAGACGAGCAAATTGTGGTTTATGATTTTGGCGGCGGAACATTCGATGTTTCGGTTTTGGAGGTTTCTAAAGATATCGTAGAGGTAAAAGCAACCGGTGGCGATACGCATTTGGGCGGAGACGATTTTGACCAGATAATCATTCATTGGCTGGTTGATGAATTCAAGAAACAAGAGGGGATTGATTTATCGAAAGACCAATTGGCTTTACAAAGATTGAAAGATTCCGCGGAAAAAGCCAAACACGAACTTTCTTCGACTATGGAAACCGAAGTGAATATTCCATTCATTACTTCCGATTCCGGCGGTCCGAAACATCTGAACATAAAATTCACCAGAGCCAAACTCGAAGATTTAGTTGGAGAATATATCGATAAATCTATTGAAATAACCAAAAGCGTTATCAAAGATTCTAAATTTAAGATTTCCGATATTGATGAAGTTGTTCTGGTTGGAGGCCAAACCAGAATGCCGTTGATTCAGCAAAAAGTAAAAGAACTTTTTGGCAAAGAACCGCATAAAGATATTAATCCCGACGAGGTGGTTGCTTTGGGCGCTGCTGTTCAGGCGGGAATTTTCCAGGGAGACGTAAAAGACGTTCTGCTTTTGGACGTTACACCACTGTCTTTGGGAATCGAAACCTTGGGCGGAGTTATGACCAAACTTGTGGAAAAAAACACCACGGTTCCGGTCAATAAAAATCAGATTTTTTCCACTGCTACCGATAGTCAGTCTTCGGTTGAAATTCACGTGCTTCAGGGCGAAAGACCAATGGCCGGGAATAATAAAACCTTGGGCAGATTTATTCTGGACGGTATTCCACCGGCTCCAAAGGGAATTCCGCAAGTCGAGGTTAATTTTGATATTGATGCCAATGGAATTTTAAACGTAACCGCAAAAGACAAAGCCACGAATAGAGTTCAATCAATCAGAATTGAAGGTTCTTCGGGAATTTCTAAAGAAGAAATCGAGAGAATGAAAAAAGAAGCGGAAATTCACGCCGAAGAAGATCGGAGAAAAAAAGAAATTATTGATATCAGAAATGCCGCTGATACTTTGGTTTATACGACCGAAAGGACAATCAAGGATTTTGGTGATAAAATAAAAGAAGAGAACAAGAAAGAAATCGAGGAAAAAATCGAGGCCCTGAAAAAAGTAAAAGACAGTGACAATATCGAAGAAATAAAAAAAGCCTCCGAAGAACTTTCTCAGGCAATTCAAAAAGTAGGAACCGAACTTTACAAAGCACAGCAAGATGCGCAGAAGAAAGACGACAAGAATCCGGATATCAAAGAAGGGGAAACAGAAGAAAAGAAATAATCAGCCCAGGGCTGACCCGCCTCGGGCGGGAATTAAACATTTACTTCATGCGAAAACTATATAAAGAAATAATTCTTGGCTCCGCCGTGGTATTATTGGGTGCGATTTCGTGGTGGTTTTTGAAGTATGTTTTTTATTTTGGCGACCTAACAACTTCGCGTTGGGTGATGGGTGGATTTATTTTCGTTTTTTGGGGCATTGCCTTGTGCTTGGCAATGCTTTTAATTAAAGACAAAAAAATACTCTATGGTTCTTTTCTTTTAACTCTCGGAATATTCGGGATGTTTTTCAATAATGAGCCGTTTTATTATCTCGTTGCGTTGGCGCTTCTGTTCTGGGCTTTTGTTGTTGCGTCTTCGAAAATCCAAAGAGAAGAGATGGTACAGATGAAATTGAATTTTTGGAGAATCTGGAAAAGAGGCTTGCCGATATTTATAACTTTTTTGTGCGTTTTAATTGCTTTGGTTTATTATTTTTCTCCTGAATTGGCGAAAATCCAGAAGAAAGAAATCGTTATCCCCAGAAAAACTTTCGATATGGTAATTAAGCCTCTGGAAACATTGATTATCGAAAGGCTGCCCGAAGAAATTTCAAGCATAGATACCGAAGCAAAACAGATTTTGAAACCACAGGAAATAAAGGAACTGAAAGAAAAATACAATATTGAAATTAAGGAAGGCGAGACAATTAAAGATTTGATTTATCAACTGATGGAATACCAAATAAACACTTCCAGTGGGCCGTACGAAAAATTTATTCCTATTGGATTGGCAGTCGGTTTGTTTTTGGCTTTGAAATTAATCGGATTTTTCTATATCGCAATAATTATTCTTTTGAGTTGGCTGTTTTTAAGATTATTGGTTATTTTGAAATTCGCAAATATTGAAAAAGAAACAAGAGAAATGGAAACCGTAAAACTATGAGTAAAGATTATTATAAAACACTGGGAGTAAATAAAGGCGCGAATAAGGACGAGATAAAGCAAGCCTACAGACGGCTTGCTCATCAATATCATCCCGATAAAACCGGAGGAGATGACAAGAGATTCAAAGAAATCAACGAAGCGTATTCAATTTTATCCAATGACGAGAAGCGCCAGCAATACGACCAATTCGGCACAACCTTCGAAGGTTTCTCCGCCCAAGGCGGACCAGCCCCGGGCTGGGATTTTTCGGGGTTTAGCAATCAGGGTGTAAATTTCGAAGATTTATTCAGGGATGGTTTTTCCGCCCAAGGCGGACCAGCCTCGGGCTGGGA
>JAUYCU010000033.1 GCA_030692145.1 bacterium | reverse complement strand
AAGCGGAGAAGTTGTTTCTTACGAGATTAAAGCTTATACGGATGTTTTTTCGCCGGATAATTTTATTGACGTTCAGAGCCGGAACATTCAGCAATAATCGATTATAATGTTTCTTTATTTCCTCAAAAAACTTGACTGGGTATTAATGCTGAGTGTTTTGGCGCTTTGTCTAGTTGGTCTTTTGTCGATTTATCCGACAACTTACGGCGACGAAGCGAATATTTTTTATAAGCAGCTGGCATTTGTTGTTGGCGGCTTTTTTTTGATACTCGTTTTCGCTTTTCTTGATTACAGGGTTTTTAAAAATCATCCGTTTTTTTTATTGATTCTTTATGTTTTAAGCCTTTTACTGTTGGTGGGTGTTTTGGTTTTCGGCAGAGCGATAAGAGGAGCAACAAGCTGGTTCCATTTGGGAATATTGAGCTTCGAACCTGTGGAGTTCGCCAAGCTGATAATAATTTTGATTTTGGCCGAGTATTATTCTCTGCGCCACATTGAACTTTATAGGATTCGCCACATTGTCATTTCCGGACTTTACATGCTTATTCCTACGGCCTTGGTTTTCTTCCAGCCAGACCTGGGTTCGGCAATGGTATTATTATTTTTATGGCTGGGGATAATGATAATCGCCGGAATTAAATTAAGGCAGCTTTTGGTTTTGTTTTTGATTGGTGTCATTGTTTTTGGTATTGCCTGGCTTGCGATTTTGAAACCATATCAAAAAGAAAGAATCACCACATTTATTAATCCGTATCTGGACCCATTGGGTTCCGGTTATCACAGAATCCAATCAATAATCGCCATTGGTTCGGGAAAAGTTTGGGGCAGGGGATTGGGGCATGGTTCGCAAAGCCAATTGAAGTTTTTGCCTGACAGATATACCGATTTTATTTTTGCCTCGATTGCCGAAGAAATGGGTTTTGTCGGTTTGTCTCTAATTTTCATTTTTTATTTCTTGATGTTTGCGAGAATCATTAAAACCAGTATTGCTGCGACGAATAATTTTGCACGGCTTTTTTGTGTTGGCACAGCAATCGTTTTTATTTTTCATATTCTTGTTAATATTGGCATGAATCTTGGCGTTTTGCCTATTGCGGGAATTTCTTTGCCGTTTATCAGTTCCGGTGGAAGTAATCTCTTGCTTGGTTTTATTACTATCGGAATTGTGCAGAGTATTGCGGTGAGAAGTAAGTAGGGGTGGGTGCGGAATTTGTCATAACCCCTTCCGACCACGAAGTCGCCGAGAATTGATAGATTGCTGTTTTACTCCGGGCGCTTCTATATCTCGCCAAGCTAATAGAGTTTGGCGGTTTTATTTTGTCCGAGGTGAGCTTGGCTGCGATATGGTCTCCAGGGATTATGACAAATTCCTTAAGCGGAGAAGGAGCGAGGAAGTTGTTTCAGTGAAAATAAATTCCTCGCTGGTTTAATTAAATTTTAAGTATTCAACTATATGGTGCGGCCGCACCATATAGTTGAATGGATAGAATAATGAGTTGATTAATATTGACAGATTTTAAGTAAGGGCGTAGGATAAAGAAAAATCGAAAAGCCCGCCTACGCATAAAGCTTCGGCAGGGCAAAGGAGGAAAGAATGGAACCCATTAAACTAACTGAGTACGGTGATGTATTGACGGTTGATCCTTATGTGGTAGTGGCAATTGACGACAATACCGAGTTACACGAATTTAAAGGGGGGTGGCAAGGTAGAATCGGAAAACACGGTCACGGATGGAATGATTGCACTAGGGAAATTGAGATTAAAAAGATTACCGAGCTCTATAATGTTATTTTTTGTAAGGGGTGCTTTTTAAGAATCGTTATCCCAAGCACGGTGAAAACTTATGGCGATCTGCGCTCTTTTTTGAAAAAGTTTAATCCATGATAGATTTTCTTATCGGAGGCCGCATCGGCCTCCGATTTTTGTTTGAAGTTTTCTATTGACAATAATTTATTAATTTGCTAAGATATAATCTCACCAAAAAGTGAGGATTTTATTTTAAGGAGGAGAAAGATGGCTAAACTTAAAAGAGGAGATGTATGTGTTATCTTCAGGATGAAGAAAAATTCCGACTACTATGATGACCGCAAACTACTTTACGGTAGGAAGGTGGAAATCAGGACAGAAGAACCTGACAAACTTCCCGGCGGTTACGTGGAATGCGTCGTGAGGCTTTTGGAGAATATCCCAGGCTTTCACCTTGAAGCTGGCCATCAGATTCTGGCTAGAGCCATTCTGAAGAAAATCTGATTATTGAACAAAACCCCGTGCCAACCGGCGCGGGGTTGATTTTTTGAAAAAAGAAGAAAAAAGAGGTAAAATAAAAGTATGAAAGAATCACCTTTGGATATTTGGGTAAAAGAAATTATCAAAAAAACCGGTTTTGTTTTGGGTAAAGAAATCCATCGTGGCTATTATTATACTTTAGATAAAATCCGCAGCATAAATTTCAGTGGCAAATACAAGAATAAACCGGCAATTCTTAAGGTTTATGACGACCCGCGCACAACCGCTGAACCGTTAAATCTAATCGCCTTCAATAAACACAACAAAAGCAAAATACTGAAAGCTCCGGCGCTTTATGCTTACAAAATGGTTTCTTCGCAAAAAGGATGGTTGATAATGGAAAGAATACCGAAAAGTGCCCGTTGTTTTGTACGACCGATAAATCCGAAGACAAGAAGGGAAATCGCCGAGCTTTATTTAAAATACAGGAAAAGTTTTCCGATTAGGCCGAGCCGGGAAGTGTCTCTTTCGGAGAATTTATCTGCCGGTAATTTTCACATTTTTAGGATAAGCCGTTGGCTTCAATTGGCTAATGACAAAGAAGCGGAGAGAACATTGGAAGGGAGAAAATCTATTTTAAATCCCAAAGAATTCATTCCTCGTTTTGAGAGAGGGGTGGATTTGATACGTAAGGAATTCAAAAACAGAAAAATGGTTTGGTGTCATGGTCATTTCAATCCGGCTGAAATTTTCAAAGACCCGAAAGAAAATACTTATTATCTATTGGATTTCGCCCATATGAAAATGTACCCCGAAGGTTATGAATTGGCTTTTATTATTTGGTCCGATTGGATAACGAATGCCGATTGGAGAAAGACCTATACCGAATGGAAAAAGGGGATTAGAGAATGGATTTCGGAGTTTGAGCGAATAGCCGGCAAATTAAAGATTAAGAATTTTCAATCATTAATGAGGGCCAGCTTGGTTGAGAGATGTCTTGGTACGATTCTGGCTGATATTTGCGCCACTGATAAACCGGAAAAAGAACAGAAAAAAAGAATCGGTTTAATTTACAGGTTTTTGGACGAGGTTTAGTTTTCCCCAAAGCACTTCAAGCCCCGCCTAAGCGGGGCCATTTTATTTGACCGAATCCGCTTGACCCTGTTAAATAATTTGCAAAGCAAATTAGAAAATCAGAGACTTTATTTAACAGGGTTGATTTTTTAAGAATTTAGTTTCATAATAGAGGGGGAGGCGGAATTTGTTGTGTCTCCTTTCAACCACGCAGTCGCCGAGAAGTGATTAATTATTGTTTTATTTCATGCGCTGCTATTACTCGCCAAGCTAATGAAGTTTGGCGGTTTTATTTTTTCCGAGGAGGGCTTGGCTGCGCAATGGTTTCCAGAAGACACAACAAATTCCTTAAAAGGCGGAGGTGTGGAAAAAACAAGAAAAAAGAGGTAAAATAGAAATATGAAGAATAGAACGCTATATTTTGGCGACAATTTAGAGATTTTACGAGAAAAGTTTCCCGATAAACCGGACGGAGATGGTTATTTTGATTTAATCTATTTAGATCCGCCTTTTAATTCTAATCGTAATTATAATGTTCTTTTCAAAGAAGGTTTAGTGGATAGCGAGGCACAAGTTCAGGCATTTAAGGATAGTTGGCATTGGACTCAAGAGGCGGAAAAAGTTTTTGAAGAACTAGTCGGCGCAAAACAATCGAAAACTAAAACAAATCAAAACATTTCCGATTTAATACTTGCATTTGAAAAAATGATTGGTAAAAATGATGTCTTAGCATATTTAACGATGATGACTATCCGTTTAATAGAATTAAAGAGAGTTTTGAAAAATGCGGGGAGTATTTACTTGCATTGCGATCCTACCGCGAGTCATTATTTGAAAATCGTAATGGATGCTATTTTTGGAAAGAAGAATTTTAGAAACGAAATTGTGTGGCACAAAAATAGTGGTGGTATAGGTAGGACTGCATTTAGTAAGCGACATGAAATTTTATTTTTTTATAGTAAAACAGATAATTATTTTTATGATGGTAAAGCAATAGGAGAATTAAGAGAACAAGAAAAAGGAACCTTTGGTGGATATTTTGGAAAAGATGAGGATGGTCGGGAGTATCGAGAAGTAAGGAAGGCCGGAAAAATTTATAAATATTATATGGATGAACCGCGAAATCCCGAAGATGTTTGGGAGGTTCCCCAGATACCAGAAAGAGACAAAACCGAGCGTCTCGGATACCAAACCCAGAAACCAGAGGCATTACTTGAAAGAGTTATTAAGGCATCTTCAAGAGAAAATGATTGGATTCTTGACCCTTTTTGCGGGTGCGGGACCACCGTGGCGGTTGCAGAAAAATTAAATAGAAATTGGGTTGGCATTGATATAACTGCCCTGGCGATAAACTTAATAAAACATCGTTTACAGAAACAATTTGCAGAAAAGCATATTAAAATTGAAGTTGATGGCTTACCTAAGGATTTAACTGGCGCGAAATCGTTATTTAAAAAAGATCCATTTGAGTTTGAGTATTGGGTTTTGGATTTGGTAAACGCCGTGCCAGCGCAAAGCAAGACGAAAGAAAATATGCGAGGAGCAGACAAAGGAGTAGATGGAATAATAGTTTTTTTTGCTGGTCCCAAAAACGGAAAATCGGAACATGGAAAAATTTTGGTTCAAGTAAAAGGCGGGGGAGTGCAAAGAAATGATATCGCAACACTGAAGGGCGATATCGAAAGAGAAAAAGCTGATGGCGGTTTGTTTGTGACATTAGAAAAACCAACGCGTCCAATGATTCAAGAAGCCGTAGGCGTTGGTAATTTTTCTGTTGATTATAGCAAGGCGGAATTTCCAAAAATCCAAATTCTTACAGTAGAAGAATTATTAAGTGGTAAGCGCCCTAATTTTCCTCCATCGTCTGGAACTTATTATAAAGAAGCGAAACCGGTTGAAATCGATAATTCTAAAAATCAGCACAAATTATTTAATTGATTTTTATTTTAAATTTTTGTATTATATGAATTATTAGTAAATTTATGGAAAACTGGAAATTGATTTGGACAAAATTAGAGATTATGAATGAAGTCGGAGTTAAGCAATTACCCGATAATTTGCCTGGCGTTTATCGTTTATCTTATGAGGCCGAAGACGGTAATCGTTATGTTTTTTACGTTGGAAGAACGCAGGGGATAAAAGAATGGCTTTTGCAACACTTGTCTTCCGAAGAAAATATTTGTATTAAGAATTATTTAAGTACTAAAAAATGTTTTTTTAGGTACGCGAAAGTTACGGAAATCTATATCCAAGAGGCCGCAGAAAAACAGATGTACAAACGATATGAGCCAATTTGCAACATTAAAGAACCAGAGAGTAGAGACGATATTAAAGTAAATTTAACCTAAAACATGACACTTACTATTTGTATTATCGCAAAAGATGGCATTGTTCTCGCGTCTGATAGTAGGGCGAGCTCTTTCTTGACTAGTAATGATACAGTCAAAAAGGTTTTTAAGATAGATGATCACTGCGCGGTCGGAATAGCAGGAGATGGGCCACTTGCGATGCATTTTTTTGATACTATTTCTTCTAAGCTTAATTTTAGAAATGGCGTTTCTGATCTTGCCGAGCAGCTTCGCGCGTTGGGAAAGGAAAAATTTAATGACTTTTTCTCCCATCTTGAACCAAAAGATAGACCTTCTTTAATGATACTTTTGGGCGGCTATACAACAGTGAATAAACCAGAAATTTATCAACTGAGTAGCAATGATAACTTTGTCCCGAGAAAAAGTCCAACAGGATTTGATTGTATCGGCATACCCATTATTGCTAATTACTTATTAAATCGTCTTTATGAACCGGAAATTACAGCAATTCACGCAGCCGAACTGGCGACTTTTTGTATCAAAGAAACGAGTTCTCAAGATAACAGAGTCGGCGGCCCTACACAGGTGGCAATTTTTTCTGATACAAAACAGTACGCGGAATTATCAAGAGAAGAAGTAGAAAAAATAGAAAATAAATGTGATCAATTCCGATTATTGCAAAAAGGAAGATTTTATCCAGAAGATTCTAGCGGTGGCGTTACAAATCCCGAAGGCGCTACTCGTCAATAATAATTTTTTCGTTAGGAAATTTGTATATTGCATTTTAGTGAGCGGATAAAAGTCCGCTTTTAAAATTGATTGACTCTACTTATAATTAGAGCCATAATAAAGGGGTCGAAATTGATAATATTTTTATGTAACTCTATGCTTCCAAAATCAAAAGAAAAAACAAAAAGTAGTGATGTTGCTAATTTCTTAACTAGTACCGGATTTATTTTTGAGATGGAAGTTGCGGAATTTCTAAAAAATAATAATTACCAAGTAATGGTAAATCAAAAATTTTTAGATTTGGAAAAGAATAAAAAAAGGGATATTGATATTATTGCAATAAAGGAAATAAATAAGATTTTGATACATTTAATAATCGAATGCAAACAAAGTCTTTATAAGGATTGGATTTTTATCTGTTCTGATAAAGAATCACCGCGTTATTATTATGCAGTTAAACATTTTCCACTAATTAGAGATCTTAGAAAAAGCAGTATATTTGATGCTTTGCATAATTTTGATAGGAGCATACCATTGGCCCAAAATTATATAGCTTTTCATAAGAGAAAAGGGAAAAAAACTAGCGGAAAACAAATTGATGAATGTTTGTTTAAACTTCCGAAAGCCTTGCTACAGGTAGCCAGTAATGCAAGTAGTAAAGTTAAAAACGTCTTTTTCCCAATCGGTCTATTTAGTGGGCAAATGTTTATTGTAAATTACAATAAAAAATTATTAGTTAAAGAGAAAAAGCTTATAACATATTCTATTGATTTTGAATCAAGGTTTTATAAACCCAAAAAAGAAAATATTAATCAGAATAGACTTACCGATGAATCTTTTCATTATGACCCTGATGAAGAGTTAGAGAAAACAGAAATTAACGGTATTACAGAAACAGCTAAATTATTAGGAAAAAGATATCAAATAGATTTTATTAATAGAACGGGTCTTGGTGAATATTTAAATTTAATAGAAAAAGAGATATGCAAAATTTCGTCCAAAAAATGGACATTTAATACGGTCAAACGCTTAAAAACAAAAGTCTAGGTTAGTTAATATTAAAGTAAAAAATTAATTTTATGGAAAACAAAAAAGAACATTGTGATGCTTTAACATCAAGATGGAAGGAATTAAAAGAAAGACTTCCATTCACACAAGATTTAAGGCCAGCTGGGTATATTATTCCTGGTAAAATTACGCCAGTAGAAATGATTGAATTAAAAAATATCGAACAAGAACTCAGAGAAAATTGCCTTGAATTTTTATCAGATGAGGATCGGTGGGAAATTGATACTAAATAAAATTATGCGACTAACTTTCAAAATTCAAAAAGCCAAAGAGCATGGCAGTCCCGCCTCGACTCGCGGAGGCTCGCCGACGCGAGGCAGGTCGGCGATTGAGATTATTATCAAAGACGGCAAAAAAACATTCAAGGCAACCACGGAAAACACCGATTTACTGTTGCCGTCGCTTGACAGGCTATTAAAAAAGAATAAAATAGATATAGAATCCCTAAAGGATATAAATGTAGAGATTGCTAATGGAGCGGGGCTTACATCAACAAGAATTGTTTTATCAATTTCAAAAGCCCTCCGCTTTGATCTCTCGTAATCTATTCGACCGCAAGACAGAAGAAAATGCGAATAATAAAAAGCTCTAAAAAGCCTATTTTAGAGTATGTTTCTTTATCTGTCGAAGAAAATTAAGCACGAAATTTTCATAAATGTCAAAAATTAAGTATTTTTCAAATTATCCCAAAAATTTACTCCCACTTCCGAACCTGGTCGAAATTCAAATCAACAGTTACAATCAATTTTTAAAAAAGGGTTTGCGGGAATTATTCGACGAGATTTCTCCGATTCGCGACTACGGCGGAAAGGACTTATCCTTATATTTCGGAGATTATTATTTGGACGAACCAAAATGTGACGAATTGAAGGCAAAGAAAAACGGGCTTTCCTATGAAGCACCGTTGAGGGTTAAATTAAAACTGGTTAACAAGAAAACTAACGATACAAAAGAGCAGGAAGTCTTTTTGACTGACATGCCCTTGATTACCCCGCGCGGAACATTTATTTTAAACGGCGTAGAGCGTGTTGTCATTTCCCAGCTGATAAGATCAGCGGGAGTTTTTTTTACTACAAGCCACGTTAGGGGAAGAAAACTTCACGGCGCCAAAATTATTCCCAATCGTGGTGCCTGGCTTGAATTCGAAACCGAGCACAACGGTTGTATCGTGGTAAGAATCGATCGCAAGAGAAAAATTCCCGCCACTGCCTTATTCAGAATTTTCGACCTGGCGAAAAATGAGGATATTTTGAAAGAATTTAAGGATGTCGATAATGGAGAAATCCAATACATTAAAGAGACAATCGAAAGAGATCCTTCAAAAACCCAAGACGATGCCTGGATAGAGATATATAAAAGGATAAGACCCGGAGACTTGGCTGCGGTAGATAATGCAAAACAGCTTTTGGAAAACATGTTCAAGAATTTCGAAAGATACGATTTATCGGAAGTCGGAAGATACAAGCTCAATCAGAGAGTTGGTATTCGCACCCCCTTAAGCAAGGATTACAGAATTTTAAGAAAAGAGGATATGATTTTGATTATCAAAGAAATAATCAAGTTGAACAATGATCCCGAGGCTCCTGGAGACGATATTGACCATTTGGGCAACAGAAGAGTCAGGGCGTTGGGAGAATTATTGGAAAACAAAATCAGGGTTGGCTTGGCTCGTCTGGAAAGAATTGCCCGCGATAGAATGAGTACTTTGGATATTTATAGTTTGCTTCCCGCGCAGTTGATTAATTCCCGGCCGTTGATGGCAACGGTGAAGGAATTCTTCACTTCTTCTCAGCTTTCGCAATTTATGAATCAGATTAATCCTTTATCGGAATTGGAGCATAAGAGAAGATTGTCGGCAATGGGCCCGGGAGGACTAACCAAAGAAAGAGCGGGTTTCGAGGTTCGTGATGTGCACCCGAGTCATTACGGAAGAATTTGTCCAATCGAAACGCCCGAAGGTCCGAATATCGGTTTGGTTGGTCATTTGGCTTCTTACGCCAGAATTAATCCTTATGGCTTTATTGAAACCCCCTACAGAAAGGTTAAACATGGAGTAGTTACTAATGAGGTTCTTTATCTCGATGCTTTCGAAGAAGAAAAATACAATATTGCCCACGCAGGAGTAAGCTTGGACGCAAGCAAGAGGATTAAAGACAAAAAAGTAGAGGCAAGAATTCACGGAGAGCCGGGAATCGTCGATAGGGATAAAATCGATTTTATCGATGTTTCGCCGTATCAATGTATCAGTATTGCCACGGCATTGATTCCATTTGTCGAACACGACGACTCGAACAGGGCATTGATGGGTTCAAATATGCAGCGCCAAGCCGTGCCCCTGGTGATTCCCGAGGCTCCTTTAGTTGGAACCGGCATCGAGTCAAGGGCAGCCAAAGACTCCGGCCAGGTAATTCTTTCTCCTCAAGACGGAACAATCAAGGAAGTTGATGCTTCGCATATCATTGTTTCTTCCGGAGGGAAAACGCAGAATATTCTTTTACATAATTTTCTCAGGTCAAATGATTATACCTGTATTACCCAAAGACCGATAGTCTCGAAGGGACAGAAAATCAAAAAAGGAGATGTTCTGGCAGACAGCTTATCTACGGATAGCGGAGAATTGGCATTGGGTCAAAACGTACTGGTTGCTTTTATGTCTTGGTCTGGTTGGAACTTCGAAGATGCAATCATTCTTTCCGAAAGATTGATAAAAAACGATTATTTTTCTTCTATTCATATTGAAGAATCCATTTGTGAGGTACGCGACACCAAGCTTGGTCCGGAAACCACCACTGCCGATATTCCCAATGTTGGAGAAAATCGTCTGAAAGATCTTGATGAAGAAGGGATTGTTAGAATTGGCGCGGAAGTCGGCCAAGACGATATTCTTGTGGGTAAAATTTCACCAAAAGGAGAAACCGATTTGACTTCCGAAGAAAGATTATTGAGGGCAATTTTCGGCGACAAGGCCAGAGATATTAAAGATACTTCCTTAAGATTGCCGCACGGTAAGCGTGGGAGAGTGGTCGGAGTGAAAATCTTTTCTCGTGAAAAAGGGGACAAGCTTAATGCGGGGGTAATCAAGGCAATTCAGGCAGAGGTTGCACAATTTCGAAAAGTTGCGGTCGGGGACAAATTAGCCGGTCGACACGGAAATAAAGGAGTTATTTCGAGAATTTCACCCGAAGAAGATATGCCGCACCTTAAAGACGGAACTCCAGTTGATATTATTTTGAATCCCTTGGGCGTTGCCTCGCGTATGAATATCGGTCAAATCCTGGAAACACATCTGGGTTGGGCAGCGCATAAATTGGGTTATCGAACCTACAGTCCGCCGTTTTCGGGAGTAACGGAAAAAGAAATCAAAGAAGAACTGAAAAAAGCGGGACTGCCGGAAAGCGGGAAAGTCGAACTTTTCGACGGCAGAACAGGAGAACAGTTTATTCAACCGGTAACCGTTGGTTATATTTATATGATGAAACTCAACCACTTGGTTGAGGATAAAATTCACATGCGTTCGATTGGTCCTTATTCTTTGATTACTCAACAGCCACTCGGCGGAAAGGCCCAATTCGGAGGTCAGAGATTCGGAGAAATGGAGGTTTGGGCACTTGAGGGATACGGTGCGGCTTATACGCTTCAGGAAATGCTGACCATTAAATCCGACGACGTGGTGGGAAGAGCCAATGCCTACGATTCGATTATCAAGGGCAGGTCAATTCATAATCCCAATATTCCTTCGTCTTTTAATGTGTTGGTCAGCGAAATAAAGTCGTTGGGTCTTTCGGTGATTCCGATTCAATCGGGTGTAGCTAAAGTTAAAGAGGAAATTAAAGAAACGGAAAAAATAGTTATAGTTAAAGAGAAAACTAAACCAACGGAGAAAAATAAAACCAAAAAATAAAAAACATGTTTGATGAAACAAAAAAACCGGAAGAATTCGGTGCTCTACAACTGAAAATTGCCAGTCCGGAAGAAATTCTGTCCTGGTCGCACGGAGAAGTTATCAAGCCGGAAACAATCAATTATCGTACACAGAGAGCGGAAAAAGACGGGTTGTTTTCCGAGGCGATTTTCGGTCCGGAAAAAGACTGGGAATGTTATTGCGGAAAATATCGCCGAATTCGTTATAAGGGCGTAGTTTGCGACCGCTGCGGAGTAGAAGTAACGCGTTCGATTGTCAGGCGTGAAAGAATGGGACACATTAAATTGGCTGTTCCTGTTTCGCATATTTGGTTTTTGCGCGGAGTTCCTTCGCGAATCGGATTAATGTTGAATGTTTCCATACAAAAATTAGAAAAAGTGGTTTATTTTGCCGCTTATATCGTTATTCATGTTGATGAGGTGGCCAAACTTAAAGCATTTAACGAAATTGAAAAAGAATATAGGACAAAATTGAAAGCTATTAAGGGAGGGGTGCAGAAAAAAGAATTGAAAAGCGCCAGAGATAGGGCAAAAGACGAATTATCTAAAATCAAAAAATTGGAAATTATTTCCGAACTGACTTTTCAGGGGTTATCACAGAAATACAGCGAAGTATTTTCTGCCGGAATTGGCGCTGAAGCAATCAGAGATATTTTAAAAACTATCAACTTGGAAAAATTAAGCAGCGAATTGGAAGAAGAACTGAAAAAAACCCCGATTGGTCAAAGAAAAAAAGTGATGGGAAGATTGAGGTTGGTTAAGGGTCTAAAAAAAGCGGGAATCAGGCCTGAATGGATGCTTTTGACGATTTTACCGGTGATGCCACCGGATTTAAGACCAATGGTACAGCTTGACGGGGGAAGATATGCCACTTCCGATGTGAATGATTTATACAGAAGAGTAATTAACCGTAATAATCGTCTGAAAAGGCTTTTGGAGTTGAATGCTCCGGAAGTGATTTGCCGTAACGAGAAAAGAATGCTTCAGGAGGCGGTTGATGCCTTAATTGACAATACCGCCAGGAGAGGCCAAAAAGCGGTGATGGCAACCACCGGGCAACGACGCCAATTAAAGTCTTTGGCAGACATGTTGAGAGGAAAACAAGGCCGTTTTCGCCAGAATCTTTTGGGTAAGAGAGTCGATTATTCCGGTCGTTCGGTAATCGTTGTCGGCCCGGAACTGAAACTTTATCAATGCGGTATTCCTAAAACCATGGCCCTGGAACTTTTCAAGCCCTTTGTTATCAATAAATTAATTGAGAGAGAGCTGGTTTACAATATTCGCGGCGCAAGAAGATTAATTGAGGAGGGAGTTGATGAGGTTTGGGCAATTTTGGAAGAAGTCACGGGAAAATACAATGTTTTATTAAATCGAGCGCCGACACTTCATCGTCTGGGCGTTCAGGCATTCGAACCTGTTTTGGTCGAGGGTATGGCAATTCGCATTCACCCAATGGTTTGCAAGGCTTTTAATGCCGATTTCGACGGTGACCAGATGGCCGTACATTTGCCATTGTCCGAAAAAGCACAAAAAGAATGTCGGGAAATTATGCTTTCCTCGGTTAATCTATACAAGCCGGCAACAGGAGAAGCAATCGTTATTCCTACGCAGGACATTGTCTTGGGTTGCTATTTCATGACCAGAATTCTGGATGGATTAAAAGGCGAGGGAAAGGCATTCGGTACTTCCGATGAAACAATACTTGCCTATCAATCGAGAATTATCGATTTACAGGCCAAAATTAAACTCTCCAAAGACAATGGTTTTGTCGAAACATCCGCAGGAAGATTGATTTTTAACTCGGTTCTTCCTGAAGAAATAGGTTTTGTGAATAAGGAAATGAATGGTAAGCAATTAAGAATT
Source organism: bacterium (assembly GCA_030692145.1). Classification (GTDB taxonomy): domain Bacteria; phylum Patescibacteriota; class Minisyncoccia; order RBG-13-40-8-A; family RBG-13-40-8-A; genus JAUYCU01. The sequence continues at coordinate 5,737 of JAUYCU010000033.1, read as the reverse complement.
TTAACCGAAGAAATTATCCGTAAGGCCGGAACAAAAAGAGCCCAAGAATATTTGGATAAAATCAAGAAGCTCGGTTTCGATTATGCCACAAAATCGGGAATCAGCTGGGGCATGGATGACCTGAATGTTCCCCAAGGCAAGAATGCAGTTATAGAAGAAGCATTGAAAGAGGTTGATAATATCAGAAGACAATATCAGGAAGGATTATTGACCAAAACTGAAAGAAGGGCAAAATCAATCGAGGTTTGGGCAAGGGCAAAAAATAAAATCTCCGATTTGGTTCCCTCGACTTTGGCTCTTAACGGTCCGGTGAATATGATTTTTTCTTCGGGAGCAAGGGGTTCATGGAGTCAGGCAACGCAGTTGGTGGGTATGAAGGGCCTGGTGATTAATCCTGCGTCCGAAGTTATCGAATTGCCCGTAATCAGCAGCTTTAAAGAGGGATTTAATGTTTTGGAATACTTTATTTCTACCCATGGCGGAAGAAAGGGTTTGGCCGATACCGCGTTGAAAACCGCGAGTGCCGGTTACTTAACCAGGCGCTTGGTTGACGTTGCCCAGGAACTGATTATCAAAGAAGAGGATTGCCAAGATAAAGAAGGAATGACCGTTTACAAAAGAGATCTTGATGAAATCGGAATTTCTTTTGCGGAAAGAATTACCGGACGCGTAAGTCTGGGAGTCGTTATTGATCCGAAAACAAAAAAAGTTATCCTGAAAAAGAACGAATTGATCGATAAACCAAAGGCCGAAGAAATTCAGGCCTTAGGCACGGAAAAATTGTTGGTCAGATCACCAATTGTTTGTAAATCCAGATTCGGTATTTGTAAAATGTGTTATGGCTATGACCTGGGGAAAAACAAGTTAATCGAGAAAGGGGAGACTGTCGGTATAGTCGCCGCGCAAGCAATCGGCGAACCGGGCACCCAGTTGACTTTAAGAACTTTTCATACGGGTGGCATTGCCGGTGGTGCGGATATTACCCAGGGTTTGCCTCGGGTTGAAGAAATATTCGAAGCGCGCATTCCACGCGGTAAAGCGGCAATTTCCGAACTAAAGGGAGAGGTTGAGAGCATTAAAGACAAGTCTGGCCAAAAAATAGTCAGAATTGAGGGCTGGATGGAAAACAAAGAGAAAAAAGGTAGCAGAAGAAAGGCAGCCAAAGAATATATAATTTCTCCACAAACCGGAGTCTGGGTACAGAAAGGCGATTCTGTCGAAAGAGGACAGCAAATTTGCGAAGGTCCGGTTGATTTGAAGGAAATGTTCAAATTGGCTGGCCAGGAAGCCGTACAGCGCTATATTATTAAAGAAGTGCAGAGGATTTACAGTACGCAGGGCGGAGGGTTGAACGACAAACACATCGAAGTGATTATTCGTCAGATGTTTTCCCGAATAAGAATCAAAGACGGAGGAGATACCGAGCTCTTGCCGGGAGCGATTATCGAGAAAGATATCTTTCTTGAAGAAAGCGACAAAGCCAAGAAAACAAACAGGAAACCGGCAACCGGCCAATTGATGATTCTGGGCATTACCAAGGTTGCTTTAAGCACGGAGAGCTTTTTGTCCGCCGCTTCTTTTCAGGAAACAGTGAGAATTTTAATCAAAGCCGCAAGCGAAGGGAAAATCGACAGATTAAGGGGCCTGAAAGAGAATGTTATTTTGGGCAAATTGATTCCCGCAGGTACGGGTCTTAAGCAACAATACGGAGCAGATAAAGAATTATTGAAAGAAGAAACTAATTAATTCAGAGACTTGGTTCGATTTTTCAAAAACGAGGCCTTGCCTCGTTTTTAAGTTATATTTTTATTTTATTTTTAAATATGATAAAATAGGATATATCGGCAATTTAACTGTCGAAATTTCAGCATAGGTTATGTCGAAGAAAAAAATAAAACAACTGAAAAAATTCAAAAAAGAGGACGTAAAAGAAAAAAAGAAACCCAAGCTTAACATTCATCCTGAAACTAAGCGCGGAGTAATTGTGATTATCTTTTTTACTTTGGCGGTTATTTTCATTCTCAGCTTTCAGAACGCGGGAGGAGTTTTGGGTAATTGGCTTTTTGGTGCCTCAAAATTTATTTTTGGCAGCTGCCTTTGGATTTTTCCATTGGCATTTTTTATTTGTGGCGTAATTATTTTGCGGGATATTCATAAGAATGTTTATCTTTCGACTCTTTTGGGAGTTTTTCTTTTTCTTTTAAGTTTTTTGGCGATTGTCCAAGTTGTTTTTCCGAGTAGTGAAGGTCACAAAGCCGGGTGGCTTGGTTATATTATCAGCTGGCCGTTTTTGAAAATTATCGGCTTTTGGGCAAGTTTGGTTGTTTTCGTCGCAGCGCTTTTGATTTCGGCTTTAATTGCTTTTAACATTCCCCTAAGAAAGATGAAAAAAGAAGAGGAAGAAGCAACGGGCGAAAAAATTTCCAAAGAAATTAAAGGAATTGGTTTTACTTCTCCGGAAAAGAAAGTTGCCAATTTCGTAAAAGGAATATTCAGCAAGCCAAAAATCGAAATGAAAGATCTATCCGAAGAAGAGGAGACCGAGAAAAAGCCATCTAAGACAAAAAGGGGCAAGGAAGAAGAGGAATTAATTCCCACTTCAGGTACAACCATAAAAGATTATACCTTTCCTCCGGTGGAATTATTGGAAGCAGACAAGGGTCAGCCGTCGAGCGGCGACATAAAAACCAATATTACGATTATCGAAAAAACACTGGAAAACTTCGGTATTCCTGTTGAGATGGGTGAGGTTAGTGTCGGGCCTACAGTTACCCAATATACCCTGCGTCCGGCGGGCGGAGTGAAGCTGGCAAAAATTACTTCTCTCCATCGCGATTTATCCTTGGCTTTGGCCGCGCACCCGATCAGAATCGAAGCACCTATTCCGGGACGTTCTTTGGTGGGCATTGAAATTCCCAATAAAACAAAAACCTTGGTACGCTTGAGAGACTTATTGATAAATCGAGATTATAAGCAAAATGGCCACAATTTGAATATGGTTTTAGGAAGAGACGTTACGGGAAATCCCGTTTGGGCAAATTTGGTGAAGATGCCGCATCTACTTATTGCCGGAGCAACCGGAAGCGGTAAAAGCATCTGTATCCATAGTTTAATCACCAGTTTGCTTTATCAAAAGTCTCCCTGGGAATTGAAATTTATTTTAATCGATCCCAAGAGAGTGGAACTTCCATTTTATAACGGCATCCCACATCTACTTACTCCGGTAATTGTCGAATTGAATAAGGTATTGAACGCTTTCAAGTGGGCAATCAGGGAAATGGAGGACAGATATAAAAAACTTGCCGAGGTTGGTGCGAAAGATTTGGCATCTTACAACGAAAAAGTAGCCAAGAGTAATCCGCAGGAAATGATGCCCTATATTATTATTGTAGTTGATGAATTGGCGGATATTATGGCCGCATACGGAAAAGAAGTTGAATGGGCAGTTGTGCGTTTGGCGCAAATGTCTCGGGCAATCGGAATTCATTTGGTTGTTTCTACACAAAGACCATCCGTGGAAGTTATTACCGGTTTAATTAAGGCGAATATTACTTCAAGAATTGCCTTACAAGTCGCTTCGCAGGTTGATTCAAGAACAATTTTGGACATGGCCGGAGCGGAAAGATTATTGGGTAATGGCGATATGCTCTTTTTGGCTGGAGACGCGGGAAAGCCGCGTAGAATTCAGGGAGTTTATACTTCCGACAAAGAAGTTTCCAATGTGGTAAAATTTATCCGAAAGCAGGCCGGGGACATAGAATACGAGGAAATTATTCCCGAGCCGTCAGCGGAGCAAACCGGCTTGGACCGCTGGGTTATGGCTTTGGACGACCCGCTTTTGGAGGAGGCCAAACAACTAGTAATTAAAACCGGAAAGGCCTCGGCATCTTTTTTCCAAAGACGATTCAGAATCGGTTATGCGCGCGCGGCAAGTTTATTGGATATGCTTGAGCAGTTGGATATTGTCGGACCAGCAGATGGCTCGAAACCCAGAAAAGTTATGGCAAGAACCAGAAAAGGAGAAGATTTATCATCCGGAGCTTTAGCGGAGAATGAAAGTCTTGGGGAATTGGAAGATACGGTAAAGAAAAATGTTGACATTGATGATATTCCCATACCGCGTAAAAAGAAAGAAGAATATGACTCGTCCTCCGAAGCCTCGGCAGAGGAGGAAGATTCCGAAGAAGAAGAAGAGGAGGAAACGGAAGAATCTACAGAAGAAGATAGTGAAGAGGATGATAATAGCAATGATGATGAAGATAATACAGAAGAAGAGGCTGATGAAGAAGAGGACTCCAAAGAAAAAAGCAAAGAAAAAGGAAGCGAAGAAGAAGTAGATTTTTAAAACATGCAGAAAATAAAATTGGAATTAAAAGACAGACCGCTTCAACCATTAATGAAGAGGAGGTCATTAATGGTTACTCCGAAAAAGATTATTCTCTTTTTGTTTGTTTTGTTTTTAGTTTTGGTTGTTTTTTATTTTTGGAAGGAAATTTGCTTTTTAATTAAGCCGCCCGCACTCGAGGTTTTTCAACCCCCGATGGATATAACTGTGAACCAAGAGAAATTCGAAATGACCGGGAAAACTACTCCCTTCGCCTATTTGACGCTGGGAGACGAAGAAATATATATCGATAAAGAGGGTAATTTCAAAAAAGAAATAAATTTACAGGAGGGATTGAACACTTTAAAAATAGAAGCAAAAAATCGTTTCGGAAAAACAAATACGATAATCAGAAGAATAATTTTTAATAAAATATGATGTCAGTATACTAATTTTATGCCAATTCGCGAATCATAAATATTCGCAATTTGTAAATTAGCATATTGTTAGCATATTCGTATCTTAGATTATGCCAAAACAAATAAAGGAAAAAGTTTTCGACAAAGTCAAGGCATTGGAGGACACTGTTTCCGAACTGAAAGAAAAATTTGGAGAAGGAACAATTATGAAGTTGGGCGAAGCGAAGAAAGTCGATGTCGACGTTATTCCTACCGGCTCATTTTCTCTGGATATTGCCTTGGGAGTCGGCGGTATGCCTCGGGGCAGAATTGTGGAAATTTTTGGCGCGGAGAGTTCGGGTAAAACAACTTTAGCTCTACACATTACTGCCGAAGCGCAGAAAAAAGGAGGGATTGCGGCTTATATTGATGTCGAACATGCTTTAGATCCGGAATACTCCAAAAGAATCGGAGTTAAAATTGATGACTTGTTGATTTCTCAGCCCGACAGCGGAGAAGAGGCATTGCAGATTGTCGAAGCCCTGGTCAAATCAGGCACAGTAGATGTGGTTGTAATTGATTCGGTAGCGGCGCTTACTCCGCGCGCAGAAATCGAGGGAGAAATCGGAGACCAATTTATTGGGCTTCAGGCAAGATTGATGTCTCAGGCATTGAGAAAGTTGGGTTCGCAAATCGCAAAAGCCAATTGTGTCGTTATTTTTATCAATCAAATCAGAATGAGAATCGGAATTATGTTCGGTAATCCGGAAACTACCCCAGGCGGGAAAGCATTGAAATTTTATTCTTCGGTAAGAATCGAACTGAAGCGAATCGCACAAATCAAGAAAGGAGAAGAAACGATAGGTAATCGTATTAAAGCAAAAGTAGTGAAAAATAAAGTTGCTGCACCATTTCAGTCTGCGGAATTTGATATCATGTTCAATCAAGGAATATCCTATGAAGGAGAGGTGGTGAACATAGGTTTGAAATACGGAATAATCAAAAAATCCGCGGC
>JAUYCU010000080.1 GCA_030692145.1 bacterium | reverse complement strand
TTTCCCGGAAATAAAAAAAGCAGGGATAAACCAGTTTTACTGATTTCCCTGCCCCTGTAAATGGACTATTTTCTCACTACTCTCACATAAAATCGGATGCGTAAGCTCCTGGCTCTCCTCCTGTCGTCTTCAGATATAACATTACTCGCCCACACGGCCAAATACCTATCCATGAAATAATAAATGGACCCCTGCCGAGCCATTTTTCCAAAAATTCGAAATGCTCCCTGTCCCGCTTCGTAGGAGAAATAAGCTTTAATTCCACCTTATCTCCCGATCGAACCAATCGCTTACCGCCCTTTCCGTCTTGGATATAGGTTTCTTTCAGAATTATGAGAGTTGTCACACGTTCCTCCTTTTTCTTTGAAATTAAGAACTAATAAAAAAATAGCGCATTATGGTTTTTTTGTCAATCCGTAAAATAAAAAATTACGTAACTGGGTACGTAATTTTAAAAAGTCAATGGTCAAAAATCAAAAGTCAAAATTTATTCCCCAATCGCCCGGAGGTTACGGAAATAAAAAAAGAGGGTCGGAGACCGAAGTCCCGACCCTTTTTAATCCTAGTCGAAATGAAAAGCTCTTTCTTCGTTAAGCTGCATCTCCATGTCTAAACGAAGAGAGTAAACCTCCATCACTTGCTGCATGTTCTTTCCGTGGTATTTGTTATACTCGCCTTGGACATCTTCATCTTTTGAAACGTAAACCGGATAATCATCGTAATCAAATGTATCACAGACAACAATCATATGAGTGGCACCCTCTTTTACCCCTGCCTCAAACCATTTCTTGATATCTTCCCATGTTGCTGCCATTTTGAAAGAACCTCCTTTTTCTTAGAATAATAACAGTATAACATATCACTGTTATGCTGTCAATATTTATCCCCAATCGCCCAGAGTTTCCCGGAAATAAAAAAAGCAGGGATAAACCAGTTTTACTGATTTCCCTGCCCCTGTAAATGGACTATTTTCTCACTACTCTCACATAAAATCGGATGCGTAAGCTCCTGGCTCTCCTCCTGTCGTCTTCAGATATAACA
>JAUYCU010000031.1 GCA_030692145.1 bacterium | reverse complement strand
GGGCGTTAAAAAAGCAATGGTAGCGGGTTCTATTCGCAGAATGAAAGAAACTGTCGGCGATGCAGATTTATTGGTGAGCGCTTCTTCCTCTTTGGCGGCAAAAGAAATTATGGATTATTTTATCAACATGCCGGAAGTGGCGCATGTATACAGTCGTGGCCTTACCCGTTCTTCCGTAAAATTGAAAAATTATATGGATTTTGATTTACGGGTGGTTTCGGAAGAAAGCTTTGGTGCGGCCCTCCAATATTTTACCGGGAGCAAAGATCATAATATTGCATTGAGAAAAATCGCCATTAAAAAAGGATTGAAGCTTAATGAATACGGAATTTATCGTGGCAAAAAGCAAATTGCCGGAGAAACAGAAGAGGAAACCTACAAAATACTCGGACTGCAATGGATTCCCCCGGAACTGAGAGAAAATTCCGGGGAAGTTGAGGCAAGTTTAAATAGAAGATTGCCGCAATTGATCGGTTATAATGACTTGAAAGGGGACTTACAAATGCATTCGAAATGGTCCGATGGCCAGAACACGATTGAAGAAATGGCAAAAAAAGCAATGCAAATCGGGCTCGAATACATTGTCATTACAGATCACGTCAGGGGAAGCTTTGACCACAGGATAGGAGAAAAAGAATTATTGGCCCAAAGTAAAGAAATTGATAGGTTAAATAAAAAATTCAGAAAATTCAGAATCCTTAAAGGCGGAGAAGTGGATGTCTTGAATGACGGGAAGCTGTTTATGAAAGACGAGGTTTTAAAAAGGCTTGATGTTGTCGGTGCATCGATTCATTCAAATTTCAAGATGCCGAAAAATAAAATGACTGAAAGAATCATCGGAGCGATGAAAAATCCAAATGTCGATATCCTTTTTCATCCCACAGGGAGACTTATTCAATCCAGGCCGGCATACGATATTGATATGGGAAAAATTATCAGAGCGGCTAAAGAAACAAAAACAATTCTGGAGATAAATTCTTATTTTAACCGGCTTGATTTAAAAGA
>JAUYCU010000004.1 GCA_030692145.1 bacterium | reverse complement strand
CAATGCCGCAATGCCGCCCTCCGGTGACGTTGCTGTTGTGTCGTTTATTATTGTTAAGTTTTTGCTCTTGAAAATTTCTTGCTGTCTAAATTCTATACAAGGCAAATTTTTTATTGCTTTCCGGATATCGTTCCATTTAATTCCGAAAAGATAAGCCGCCAAGGAACTGGCTAAAATATTCTGGAGATTGTGTCTGCCGAGTTTTTTCTCGAAACCGATTAGATTAATAACTTTTGATCGTTTCCTGTTGAAGTTTAAAATTGCATTGTTTTTCGCATAATAAAGCCCGTTCAAATTCAATGGCAAGGGCGTAAGTGAAAAGAACCATATTTTTGATTTCGGCTTCAATTTTAAAAATAGTTTTGTCCACTTATTATCGTAATTCAGGATTAAATTCTGATTCTCGTTCTGATTTTTAAAAACATTAGCCTTGGTTAATGCATAATTCTTTAAGGTATTATGGCGGTTTAAATGGTCTTGATAAATATTGGTTATAACAGCTATGTCGGGAGCCGATTTAGTATTGTTAAAGTATTCGAGATGAAATGAAGATATTTCAACAACAGAAACATCCAGGCGGTTTTTGGAGCTCAGGACTTTTAAAAACTGGCAGTCAATCGAGTTGCCGGCCGGACTTGTTCTAAATCGCGTTTTTAAAAAATGATTAATCCAAATAACAGTTGTTGTTTTACCGCGAGTTCCCGTAATGGCCACAATGGGTTTTTTAAAATTTTCAAAAAAAATAGAAGCCTCGTTAACAATAATTTTACTTCTTGAGCGGGCGTATTTAATAAATTCGTTTTCAATCGAAACATCAGGATTGACAACTATTATTTCATTTGCATCTATATCGCTTTTTGTATGCCCACCCAGAGACAGCTTGTATTTTCCTTTTATTTTTTTAAGCGATTCCTGAAGTTGATTTTTATTTTTTAAATCAGTAATTGTTATTTTTGCTCCTTGTTTTAAAAACCAATTAGTGGTTGCCACTCCGCCACCCAAAATTCCGAGACCAAATACCAATACATTTTTATTTTTAAAACTTAATTTTTTCATTCTCAATTAAAAACTTTAGCCAGAGGCTAATCAGCCTCAGGCTGACATTTCTCTTAATCTTTTTACTCTCTCTTCTGCTGGTGGATGCGTGGAAAAAAGATTGGAAATCTTTTTACCTTTGAAGGGGCTGGCGATAAATAAATGCGCAGTAGCATTATTGGCAACACGTAAGGGTATAGGATTTTGCGAAATTTTTTCCAATGCCCGCGCAAGTCCTTCGGGATAGCGGGTTAAAAGCGCGCCCGAGGCATCAGCCAAGTATTCTCTTTTCCGCGAAATCGCAAATTGAATTAGCTTGGCAAATATCGGAGAAAGAATTATAAAAACCAAGCCGACTATCATTAATATTGCCCCAGCTTGTCCGCCCCCCCTATCATTGCCTTTTCTTCCGAAAAATCTTCCGCGCATAAAAATATTGGCAATCATGGTAATTACGCCAACCAAAACCACAACCGCGGTTTGTAAAAGCATATCTTTGTTTCCGATATGGCTTAATTCGTGAGCAATCACGCCTTCAAGTTCTGTTTTATCCAGAATTTCCAAAAGTCCTCGCGTTACGGCCACAACAGCGTGTTTAGCGTCCCGGCCAGTTGCAAAAGCGTTCGGAGACGGGTCATCGATAAGATAAATTCTCGGCATTGGCAAGCCAGCGGTAATCGTCAGGTTTTCGACAATATGATAAAGTTCCGGCGCTTGTTCGTGAGTAATCGGATTGGCGCGCGACATTGCCAGAACAATTTTATCAGAAAACCAATAACTGATAAAACTCATAAAGATGCTGACAAAAACCGCAATAAACAGAATTACCTGGTCCTCAAAATAGTAACTCAAAAACCATCCCAAGCCGATGACAATAACAAAAAACACCCCGAAGAGCATCCAGGTTTTATGAATATTGGAATCAATATGCGTATAGAGTGTCATAGAATTATTATACCTCAATCGTAGCAGAAAATTTCAAAAATTCAAAGCCCCGCGGATGCGGGGCTTGTTGTCTATAATATCAAGCAGTCTTTAGAATTTCACTTGCGGGACTTCTTTTTCTGCTGCGTTCTCGATTTCGAAAAACTCTCTTTTCTTGAATCCAAGCATTCCGGCGATTATCCTTGAAGGAAATGTTTCAATCCTGATATTTAAGTCGCGGACATTGCCGTTGTAAAATCTGCGCGATGCCTGAACTTTGTTTTCCGTATCGGAAAGCTCGCGCTGTAATTCCAGAAAATTTACATTCGCTTTTAAGTCGGGATATGCTTCGGCAACAGCAAAAAGAGTTTTTAGGGTATTCGACAACATATCTTCCGCCTTTGCTTTTTCGCCAATTCCCTGCGCACTGATTGCTTTTGTCCGGGCATTGGTTACGCTTTCGAATGTCTGTTTCTCATGCGCAGCATAACCTTTAACTGTTTCGATTAAATTCGGAATCAAATCGTGCCTTCTTTTCAACTGCACGTCGATGTCCGACCATGCTTCATCGGTTCTGTTTTTCAGCTTGATTAGGCCATTGAAAACTCCGATTGCCCAAAGCACGATAACGACAACAATGCCGAGAACAATAGATAGTAAAGATTTCATAATTTCTGATTTAATAATTATATATCAATTATACTACTTTTATTTTTAATAATCCATTGGCGGCATACCTCCACTCATTTCTTTCTTCTCTTCCGGCTTGTCGGTAATTACCGCTTCGGTTGTCAAAAATATTGAAGCCATGGAAGCGGCGTTCTGCAGCGCACCCCTGGTAACTTTTAGTGGATCAATTATCCCTGCTTCAATCATATTCACCCGCGATTTTTTGATGTCACGCGGGTCAATTTTACTGAAATCGTAGCCGATATTTTCTTCCTTGAGAATATCTTCAACCATAATCGAAATATCCTTAATGCCCGAATTTTCGGCAATTTGCCTTAGAGGGGATTCTAGTGCCTTCATCACTATTTTCACGCCGATTTTTTCCTCTTCATCCAAATCGCCCTTAAGGTGTTCGTTGAGTGAATACGCTGCCCTAATCAAAGCCGCACCTCCACCGGGAACAATTCCCTCTTCAATTGCCGCGCGCGTTGCGTTCAAAGCGTCTTCAATTTTAAATTTCTTGTATTTCATTTCCGCTTCGGTTGCCGCTCCGACTTTGATCACCGCAACTCCTCCGGCAAGTTTTGCCAATCTTTCCTGCATTTTTTCTTTGTCGAACTCCGAATCGGTTTTTTCCAATTGTGCTTTAATTTGTTTGATTCTTTTCTGGATATCTTCTTTGTCCCCTTTCCCGCCAACAATAGTTGTGTTTTCTTTGGTGGAAATAATTTTCGTGGCCTGACCGAGCATTTCGATTTCCGCGTTTTCCAGTTTCAGTCCGATTTCTTCGGAAATAAGTTTGCCGCCGGTAACAGCGGCGATGTCCTGAAGCATTTCTTTTTTCCTGTCGCCGAAACCAGGAGCCTTAACTGCCAAAGAACTGAATGTGCCGCGAAGTTTATTGAGTATCAGGGTTGTCAGTGCTTCGCCTTCAATATCGTCGGCAATAATCACCAGAGATTTTTTCCCAGTCTGGCTCAATTTTTCCAAAATCGGCAGAATATCGTTTATTGCGGAAATTTTCTGGTCAGTAATCAGGATATACGGCTCTTTATGTTCTGCTTCCATTCTTTCGGCATTGGTAACCATATAAGGAGAAATATAGCCGTTATCGAACTGCATACCTTCGACCAATTCCTTGGAAAGCCCGAAAGTCTGTGATTCCTCCACGGTAACTACTCCATCTTTGCCGACTTCTTCCATAACATCGGCAATCATCTCGCCCACTTCTTTATCTTCGCTGGCAATAGTTGCCACCTGCGCTTTTTCGTTCTTGGTTTTAATCGGTTTTTTGATTTTATTCAAAATTTCGATGGTTGCTTTTACCGCTTTATCGATTCCTTTTTTAATCCCCAGGGGGTCGCTTCCCGCAGTAACGTTTTTCAGGCCTTCTTCAACCATTGCTTGCGCCAAAACCACGGCCGTGGTTGTTCCGTCGCCGGCAAAATCACTAGTTTTTTCCGCAACTTCCTTTATCAGTTCCGCACCCATATTCTCGAATTTGTCTTCCAACTCGACTTCCTTGGCAATGGTTACTCCATCGTTGGTTATTGTCGGCGTACCAAAACCCTTATCCAAAACAACATTTCTTCCCCTTGGTCCGAGAGTAACGCGTACCGCATTGGCAAGCTTATCCACTCCTCTTTTCAATGACTGACGAGCATCCTCGTCGAATTTAAATTGTTTACTCATAAAAATAAAATATCCGAATCTACAAATGATTATCCAAATCTACAAATAATTCGTTGATTTGAATATAAAATTCGCAGCATTCTAATAATAATTAATCCAAAATCGCAAGTATATCTTCTTCTTTGGCGATTAAATATTCTTTTTTATCGACCTTAATCTCACTTGGCCCGTATTTGGTGAATAAAACTATATCCCCCTCTTTTACGGTCATGGGGATACGTTTTCCATTTGAGTCGATTCTTCCCGGACCAACGGCAATAACCTTGCCCTGCTCGGGCTTTTCTTTGTCCGCGGTATCGGGAAGGACTATTCCCGATTTTGTTTTCTCTTCTTGAGAATTCGGTTCAATAAGAACCCTGTCATCCAATGGTTTGATGTTCATATATTTGTTCGATTATTTTTAATAATTCTAATTATACCGATTATTTATTTTAAAACAATATTTTTAAAAAAGCAAGTAAAAAATGGGGCTTCCTTACGGAAGCCCCATGTCTGCGCTTGTCGGATCTTCGGATTCGATGATTTCCTTAATCTTCCCTTTCAGGGGAGCATCGTTCACGTAACATTCACTTGTTACGCATATCGGGAATGTTTTTATGTCCCAAATATTGTTACCCTTCTTAAGGCGCTTGATTTCATATTCTCTGACACCCCTAAGGGAACTCTTGGAATCGAACCCGATTTCTGCCCCGTTCCATAATCTAACGACAAAATCGATACCGCTGCGGTCTTTCTTTGACCAATGCTCGGTCGAATAGTAGTGCTTGATTAATCCTTGCTGCTTGAAACTTTCCAAAATGGAACCGATTATACGTTCGTTGTCGTTGCCTCTTTTTATGACGATTTGTCTAAGACGTTCTTGAATCGATCTTGATTTTTGCGCGGATGCCACACTGAATTTTTTTTTACGAACAGAATAATGTTCAAAACCGGTATGAAAGCGGTGCATTTTAACCTCCTTTCATGAGATTAAATTACAAAGAACAAAAGAAACGTTTTTTCCGATGATAAACCAATCTTAACACTTATTCTAATTATTGTCAATGGTTAGGGTGTTTTGGAGCCGTTTCAGGAATTCTTCCTGAAAATATTCTCTTTTGTCGTTTTCGTGAAATTTTAACACTTTGTCGGAAACAACTACCGCGGTCGGAATATCGTGAGCAACCATTTTACGGGAAATTTTATTTTTTTGGAAAAATCGGAATATTTTCTCTTTTAAATCCCCCACCCACCCACCCAATATTTTTTCCGAAACTTTCCTGATTAAAACAAGAGTTTTATTCTGTTTAAATTTGAGATGATAGGAATTTCCGATTTTACCGAAATTCAATAAATAATCTTTTACCCATTGATTTTCGGAAATAAATTCCTCGTAAATTTTTTCTTGGCAATAAATCGGCCGCAATTGATGAACCCAGCTCGCCAAATAAATATCGTAAGGCCTTATGGCTAAAGACCTCAGATTCAAAAATTCATCGGTGATGTAAAAACTCAGACAAATTTTCCCGGAAATACTTTTTTTATGGCGCCACTGACCGATTACCCAGACCAAAAAAGTTACAAAAAACCTTACGAACCAAATTCTTCCCTTTCTTGCAATTATAAAAAAATCGATATCCGCGTCTTTTTTGGAATTATCGATTGCCAAACTATTACATACGGCCACCATTTGAACAAAAGGAACAATTTGAAGAAATCTCAAAACTTTTTTGACTTTTTTCCATCTTTCGGCGGCGATTTTTTGACGCTCTATTCTTTCTTGATAAAGCCATCCTCTCCCTTTTAAAAAATAAAATCCGTTCTTTTGAGAAACGATTTCCCCCATATTTTCGCCTTCCAACGCCTTGAGGATTTCGGAAAAAGAAATATTGTTCATCGGCTCGAACTCGGTCTTATTGATATCTTCCAATTGCCCAATAACGTGTAAGGGATTAATCAAATATTTAAAAACTTCGAATCCGGTTAAAGGATAATCAAAAATATCGTAATAGACGATTGTCGCCAAAATCGACTTTTCCAGAAAATTCATCTCTTTGTTCATATCTATATTATATCATTAATAATATTGTAAAATCATTAAATTGGGGTTATTATTATAAAATATGGTAAAAGTCGAAATCGAGTATCCTGATTTACCGAAAAACACAAAATCGAAGATAGGCAAACGTGAAAAAAGGAAAAGCCCGAAAATGAGGGTTTCGGGAAAAAGAGTTTTTCAATTAAGGGAAATCAAAAAAAGAAAAATATGAGATTTATTTTCAAGCTTGCCCTACACGTTGCGGCAAACGCCCTGGCAATATTCATTGCCGCGTATTTTCTTGAACAGATAGACTTTAAAGGCGATTGGGTTGATTATTTGATTATCGGCGCCATACTTACAGTAGCCAATCTAATTATCAGGCCAATTTTGAAAATTGTTTCCGCTCCGATTATTTTTATCACCATGGGCTTATTTGCCCTGGCAATCAACGCGGCGATACTTTTTGCGGTAGATTGGTTTATCGATGCGCTGGTTATCAATGACCTTATGGGATACATTTGGGGCTCGTTGATAATTTCCGTTGTCAATGCGATTATTGTCGGAGTGTACAAAAAAACCAAACACGAAAACGATTAATCAAATAAAAAAATGGAAAAAATTATAGATATAATTCAAATTGTCGTTTCTGTTCTGCTTATTGGCTCGATCTTATTCCAACAAAGGGGTGCCGGACTTTCGAGTACTTTTGGCGGAGAAGGCGGAGTTTACTTCAAGAAACGTGGAATGGAAAAAATTCTTTTTGTCGCCACAATTATTTTGGCTGGGATTTTTATATTAAGCGCCATTATTAGAATGGCAATCTCTTAATGGGAAGAGTTAAACAAATTATAAGGGAACTTATTAAGAAGTTCCCTTCGTGGCATCAATGGCAGAAAGTTCCAAGTGTTCTTACCAAAAAAGAACGCTATTTTGTACTCGGATTTTTAATTTTGGCAATAGTTTCTCTTTTCGGATGGATGATTTCCTATAATCTCAAACATACGATATTGGTACCAAATTACGGAGGAAGTTTCAGTGAAGGAATTGTCGGAAACCCGCAATACATTAATCCGATTTTAAGCCAAACTAACGATGCGGATAGGGATTTAAGCGAGTTAATTTTCTCCGGCCTGATGAAATATGACAGCAGGGGAAATCTCGTTGCCGACTTAGCGGAAAAATACAATATCGGAGACAATGGAAAGGTTTACGAATTCTTTTTGAAAAAAAATATAAAATGGCACGATAGAGCGCCCCTTACCGCCGACGATGTTGTTTTCACCATCGGAGCAATTCAAAATCCGGATTATCGAAGCGCTTTGAGAATAAATTGGTCGGGTGTCGAGGTGGAAAAAGTCGACGACTGGACCGTACGTTTTAAGCTAAAAACACCCTATGCCCCGTTTTTGTCCAATACCACCGTAGGCATACTTCCCAGTCATATCTGGAAAAGCATTTTGCCGGAAAAATTCCTCTTGGCGCCGGAAAATCTAACCCCCGTCGGCACCGGTCCTTATCAATTGGGAAAAATGAAAAAAGACAAAGAGGGCTTTATAAGCTACGTAGAACTGGAGGCATTCGGAGATTACAATACGGAAACAAGGCCGTTTATCGAAAAAATTCAAATTTATTTTTATCCCAGCGAGGAAGAATTGATAAAAGCATACAATCGGGGAAAACCGGATAATCTCACGCTAATTTCAAACCAAAATAAGAATCTTTTAAGAGGGGTTAATGTAAAATCCAACACTTACCGATTGAATTTACCGAGATATTTTTCCGTCTTTTTTAATCAGAGCAAAAGCAAGGTTTTATCCGATAAAAACGTAAGATTGGCTTTGAATTACGCAACCAACAAAAAAGAAATAATCGAAAAAGCCCTAAACGGAGAGGGAACACAAGTAGACTCTCCTATTCCTTCCGGGACTTTCGGACAAAACGAAAAAATAAAAATATACGAATTCAACCCGGAAAAAGCAAAAGAAATCCTGGAACAGGCGGGATGGAAAGACGCGGACAACGATGGGATAAGAGAGAAAAAAGAAGAAAAACTGGAAATCGAGCTGGTCACCACGGAATTGAATCAATTGCAACAAACCGCGGAAATTCTTAAAGAGCAGTGGGCAAAAATAGGCGCGAAAGTGAATATTATAATTTCCAATATCGGAGAAATCCAACAGGAATACATCCGACCCAGAGAATATCAGGCAATTCTTTTCGGCGAAGTTCTCGGTCTGGATCCCGACCCCTATAGTTTTTGGCATTCTTCGCAAAAAAAAGAACCCGGATTAAACCTAGCTCTATACGATAATCAAAAAGTCGATGTGCTGCTCAAAGACGCCAGGCAGGTTATCAACAACGACGAATTAAGGGCAAAAGAATACGAACAATTCCAGCAACTGATAATCGATGACGCACCGGTTGTTTTCCTCTATAGTCCGTATCAATTGTATTTTACGGCAAAAAAAATAAAAGGCGTTGAAGTGGAAAATATCGTTTTGCCCTCGAAGCGTTTTGCCGATATCCAAAAATGGTATATCAAAACACAGAGAATCAAAAAGAGCCAATAAAAAAGAAATGCCCGGGGCGGTTAATCCGCCCTTTCTTTTTGCCTAAATTTGGGTTATGATAAATATTATGAATCTGGAAAAATTAAAACCCGATGTGCGGGAATTGAAAGATATCGAAGATGTTGTTTTTGATAAGGAATGGCTGAAAACAACCGAAAATTTCGAATTATATTACATGTATCGGGATTTATCGGAAAACGAGGGAGAACATGACAAAATATTCGCGAATAATCTACGCTACGACATCACAATAATGTTTCCGAAAATGCTCGGCAAAGAATTCAATAAAACTGTCGGACATGACCACCCGATAGTTCCCGGAACTGCGATTACCTATCCAGAATTGTACGAAGTTTTGGAAGGCGAAGCGATTTTCCTCTTACAGGACTCCGCGGACGAAAAAATAAAAGATGTTTTCGCAATAAAAGCAAAAGCCGGAGATAAGATTATAATCTTGCCGAATTACGAACATCTGATTATTAATGCCTCGGATAAAGATTTAAAAACCTGTAATTGGATTTGCCGCAGCTTCGGCTCAAATATCTATAAACCGTTCAAGCTCAGACACGGATTTTGTTATTACGC
>JAUYCU010000002.1 GCA_030692145.1 bacterium | reverse complement strand
GCGGCGGCGGAAAGCGAGGACGGGCAAAAATTCCTTCCCCCCAACCCCCTTCCTTTTTGCCCGCCCGAGCGCAAATCTTTTTCAAAATTCAGCGTCAGGATTTTCGCTAAAAAAAGTTCGGATTTCGTTCAGCGTTCGGAGCATCAAAAAAACGGCCTCAAGGCCGTTTTTTAAAATGCTCCGCAGGTAGGATTCGAACCTACGACCAACTCGTTACACAAACCCCAAAATTACTTCTGGGCGTGGACTATATCTTTGCCGTATTCCGATAGTTCGGAACTTAGGCACTCCGGTATCTAGTCTCTACGGCGTCTCTCGACTGCGCTCGGGACAAATCCCAAGCCGTTAAGGTTCCCACGGTATTACCCCGCCGCTGCGGGGCTTCACCGTTATCCCGGAATTTTCATTCCTAAATTTCTTTAGGAAGCTGCGTTTAATTTTCACAGCGAGCTGCTCTACCACTGAGCTACTGCGGAATATTTTAGATTATATACCAAAAAATTTTTTAAATCAAGAAGACCCACCTGCGGAGTTTTTAAGACCCGATTCAGCCAGCTGGCAGATTTCTTGCCTGCCGTAGTTTTAACGTAGGCATGGTCTCGGGTTTTTGTTTATCCGCCCAGCTATTGACAACAGATTATTATGAATATATACTCATAATAGAGGTCGCTATAATTTCAAAATATAAAGGTCGTTAAATAATTATTAAAGTAAAAACAAAATATGCCAAAATTAAATGGAACGGGTCCCTTGGGCTATGGTGCTGGAACTGGTCGAGGATTTGGTCTCTGTTGTCCCAGAACAGGACGAGGGTTTAATACGGGATATGGTTTTAAGGGACATGCAAAGCAAGATGAAAAAACTATTATACAGGAAGATATAAAGATATTAAAAGAAGAACTGAAGGTTGCTGAAGAAGAATTAAAATCCTTAAAAGGCCAGAAATAAGAGAAGCCCCGACGTAATGTCGGGGCTCTCCCCATAATTTTAATAATATATTAAACTTAAATTATATGACAAGGCCACGACTTTGCAGAAGGATCAGATTTAATCCGAAAGTAAGTTATTATAAGCCGCAAGGTGTTCCAATGCGGTTTTTGGAGGTAGTAGAATTGACCAGAGAAGAAGTGGAAGCCTTAAGGTTGAAAAACATAAAAAATTTAGACCAGATTGAAGCAGCTAAAAAAATGAACACTTCGCAAAGCACTTTTCAGAGAATTTTATCATCGGCTTATAGAAAAATCAGCAAAGCCATAATAGAAGGCAAGGCAATAAAGATAATCAAGGATTAATCAAAGGGGGTATTCTCCGATCGAGATAGCACATCTGTGCTATTTTTGTTAGAATTTAAATGTAAAATATTTAGTTGCTAAAGAAATTATATGTTCCAAGTTTTTTTAGATGCCCTAACGGATACTGTAAAAATGGTTCCGTTACTTCTCATAATTTACATTGGGATAGAATTAGTTGAATACAAATTTGGATACAAGATAAGAAAGAAAATTCAGAAAGCAGGCGCAGCTGGTCCAGCAGTAGGATCTTTAGCCGGAAGCTTGCCTCAGTGTGGCTTCTCGGTTGTTACTGCGGCTTTATATACACAAAGACTTGTCACAATAGGGACGTTGTTAGCTGTTTATCTTTCTACTTCCGATGAAGCAATTCCAGTGATTTTGTCTCAACCAGACAAAGTTAAAATCATTTTGCCACTTATCTTAACAAAGATTTTCATTGCGTTAGTTGGTGGATATACTATTGATTTTGTTTTTAGAAAAACCAATAAAATAACATTGGCACACATTGAAGCCTATGTGCACGGTAAAGACGATAAGCAGCACCATCACGAATCTATTATAGAAGAACGGGCTTGTTGTGGGCATAGTGCGAGTTCATCATCAAAAAAATTTAATCCGAAAGAAATATTTCTTCATCCAGCAATCCATACCGCAAAGATTTTTATATTTATCCTTGTTATTTCATTTTTGATTAACTTCGTCTTTTTTCAAGTGGGCGAGGAAGCACTTAGTAAACTGCTATTGGGCCACAGTTTTCTCCAACCATTTCTGGCAGCATTAGTTGGACTTATTCCTAATTGTGCTGCTTCGGTCGCCATAACAGAGCTATATCTTAAGGGCATGATCACCTATGGTTCTGTAATTGCTGGACTCTGTGCGAGTGGTGGGTTGGGGATACTGGTTTTATTCAGAGAAGAGAAAGATAAGAAGGGCATATTTATGGTTTTGGCTTTACTTTTTGGAATAAGCGTTGTAGCCGGATTGATAATTCAATATCTTTTCTAAAATTAAAAAATGACAGAAAAAACCCACTCTTTTTCTATGAGCTTAGTTATTAGATTTTCTACAATACCATCAAATAGGTTCTAATCCAGTCCATTCTTCGACCCTAGTCTTAATTTTAAGATTATTTCAATAACTGTTTCATCTGTGCCAATACAAATTCAGGCTCTTTAACCCCATCTATCCACCCAAAAGTTCTCCGCCCGAGGCGGAAGGTTTATTTCTACTATTGACACCAATGCTACGGGGGATATAATTAATTTATATGGATAAAGATTATAGTGAATTAATTCAATATTTAGATACGAAGTTTACCAAAGTGGATGATAGATTTGAGAGAACGAGTGAAAGATTTGATATTATTGATAGGACGCTAACGGATCTAAAAGAGACCAAAGCGGAGAAAAAAGATGTTCAAGATTTAGTTAACGCCATTGATAAATTAACAAAATCAATGAGTATTTATCATGACGAATATGTTGTCTTGACTGCAAAAGTTGATAAGCACGAAAAATGGTTTCAGCAAGTCGCTGATAAGCTCGGCTTGAAATTAAATTACTAATTTAAAACCCTATATTGGCAAGTTTCCAAGACCCGAGATTTTTCCTGCCTGACGGTAGGCGCGGTCTCGGGTTTTTGTGTTATAATGGGAGCATGGCAAAAGAAATAAAAAAAATCATGGTAACGGGCGCAGCAGGACAGATCGGTTCAGAATTAATATTGATTCTGAGAGAAAAATACGGAGATGAAAATGTTTTAGCTACTGACGTTATTAGGAAGGATGGCGCGGGACTTTTTGAGTCTGTTGATGTAACCAAAAAAGGAAGCATTGAAGAAGTAATAAAAAAGCACAACATTGATACGATTTATCACTTAGCGGCAATACTTTCGGCAAAAGGGGAAGAAAATCCTGCTCTTGCCTGGGATGTTAATATCAACGGAACTTATAATATTCTGGAAATAGCGCGAGAATATAAGATAAACAGGATTTTTATTCCAAGCTCTATTGCCGCTTTTGGTCCCGAGACCCCTCGCGATAATACTCCCCAAGAAACTATTTTACGGCCGAAAACAATGTATGGTTTGACCAAGGTGGCTGGCGAACTTCTCGGTGATTATTATGTAAAAAAGTTCGATATTGATGTTCGGGGTTGTCGATTCCCGGGCATAATTAGTCACAAGACATTGCCAGGCGGGGGCACAACCGATTATGCGGTAGAAATTTTCTTTGCCGCAATTAAAAACAAAAAATATACCTGTTTTGTGCGCGAAGACACTGTTCTTCCGATGATGTATATGCCCGATTGCTTAAAAGCTGCTGTGGATTTGATGGAGGCGGATTTTTCCCAACTCAAGCATCACGCTGATTTTAATCTTTCCGCGATGAGTTTTTCAGCCAAAGAACTGGCAGAAGAAATTAAAAAACACATTCCTGAATTTGTGTGCGAATATAAGCCGGATTTCCGGCAGAAGATTGCCGATTCTTGGCCAAAATCAATTGATGACTCTTTTGCCCGAAAAGAATGGGGATGGAAGCCGCAGTACGATTTAGCCGGCATGACCAAAGATATGTTGCAAGCTTTAAGTAAACGACAAAAGGAAGGAACACTGAACTGTTAGTGAGCCGCAGGAATTTTATGTATATTATAAGAAAGAGACCGAAAGAGTCTCTTCCTTATTAGGGATATTGATTTTTTATTCGACTCGTTGTATAATGATTAGTAATGAAAAGAAAAGACGAAGCATACGAACTTAGTAAAGTACAGACAATTTCTTCTGTGTTTTTAAAGGCTTATAACAAAAGCATTCCAAGTGAATTTCCTCGCGCCTCTGTTGCCGGTCTGAAAAAATTTAAAGACCTCTATCCGACATTGTTTAGGCGTGGAAATTTATGGTCTATTGCCGAACATCGAAAAAAACTCATTGACTGGCTTTTTGCCAATCATCCTATTTCATAATTATTCATTTGCGGAAGATAGCAACAAGCGTGTTTTCTATTTATTATTAAAATAATCAATATATAAATATATGGGAGATTTTAGACAAGATGGAGGAAAACGTTTCGGTGGGGGCCGTGGAGGCGGATTTGGCAGAAGAGATGGTGGTCGAGGTGGATTTGGCGGAAGCAGAGATCGTGGCCCGGTCACTATGCATCAAACGATTTGTGCTCAATGCGGAAAACCGTGCGAGGTGCCTTTTGTACCAACCAGTGGCAGGCCGGTGTATTGCAATGATTGCTTTGGAGGTAAAAAAGAAACCGGGGGTGGTAATTTCAGGGCTCCTATTAAGCCGGACTTCAGAGGCGATGTTGGTAAAGGAGAAAATTATGAGCTAAAGAGACAGTTGGAAATACTGAATACAAAAATGGATCGGCTTATTAGGGTAGTAGAGATTATGGCAAACATCAAGCCATCAATTACGGAAGAAAAAGCGAAGAAAACAGAAAAAACTGTTCCGGTTGTTAAGGCCAAAAAATCGGTTAAAAAGGTTTCCAAAAAGTAGGGAGATAAAAACCGGTATAAATATCAGAATAATCAGGAAAGAGGCAATTCTGAAGTAAAGAGTTCAGTGATTGCCTTTTTTCATTTTAAATAAAATCGGTATCTCTGGGCGTACCATTTTTTTAAAATAGGTTTTATAACGATTTAAATGCTATGATGTATTTATGCTGATAGATGATGTGAAAATCAAAGTAAGGGCCGGACAAGGCGGTCGCGGAGCCGTGGCTTTTAATCGTACAAAAATGAGCCTAGGCCCAACCGGCGCCAGCGGCGGCAACGGCGGCAGTATTTATTTTGAAGGCGTGTCGGATTTGGGCGCGCTTGGGCAGTTTCGTTATAAAAAAGAATTGGCGGCAACCAATGGTGAAAACGGAAAAATCCAGCTCAATGACGGTTCAGGAGGCGATGATTTGATTTTGAAAGTGCCAATCGGCACGGTCGTACATAATTTATCAAAGGGCGAAGATAATGAAATTGTTTCTATCGGTCAAAGATTATTGGTGGTCAACGGCGGCCGAGGAGGAAAGGGGAATTATAAATTTCGCTCAGCGGTTAACACCAGTCCGACCGAGTTTCAGGAGGGCTTACCTGGCGAGGAATGCGAATTACATCTGGAACTTAAATTAATCGCCGATGTTGGTTTTATCGGTTTGCCAAATGTCGGCAAATCGAGCTTACTGAATAAACTAACCAATGCCAAAAGCAAAGTGGCTAATTACCCCTTTACAACCCTTGAGCCGAATCTCGGCGTTTATTATGAATTAATTTTAGCCGATATTCCGGGACTTATTGAAGGAGCATCGGGTGGCAAGGGGCTGGGCATCAAGTTTTTACGTCACATTGAACGCACTAAAACTCTCTTTTACCTTATTTCTGCCGAATCAGACGAGCCGGCAAAAGATTATCAAATCGTCAGAAACGAACTTGCCATCTATAATAAAGAATTGTTGGATAAGCCCGAATACATTTTTTTAAGCAAAGCCGACTTGTTGGATAAAGATGAAATTGATAAAAAACTGGACAAGTTAAAAGTCGTCGGCAAGGAAGCGATGGCAATTTCGGTGATAGACAATGCCAGCATCAGCCGTGTTGAAGAAATATTGCGAGAAATTATCAGGCAAAAATATTGGAGAGAGAGTTAAATTATACTTAGGCGCCGTCTATAAAATAGATAATTATTTTTTTAAAAAAGCCCATGGGTCAATTGGAGCTTTCCGTTTTCTTCTTGACAAAATCTTAATAATAAGATAACCTACAAGGGTTAGTGAGTTTCTTGTTTTTCCTTTCTTACATAATTAATATGTAAGCCAAGGTAGATAAATAAGAGAGGTCGGCTTACTTCTAATAATTAATTTATGTAAGCAGAAAATATGGCAAAGAAATTATATGTTGGTGGTTTATCGTACGATACTACCGAGGATGCCGTAAAAGAGCTTTTTTCTCAAGCCGGAACCGTTGAAACGGCAACCATCATTATCGACAGAATGTCGAACCGTTCAAAGGGTTTTGGTTTCGTGGAAATGTCTTCTGACGAAGAAGCTGAAAAAGCCATTAAAATGTTCAACGGCAAAGAGCTTGACGGAAGAAATCTTATCGTAAACGAAGCCAGACCAATGGAGTCTCGTCCAAAGCGCGATTTTGATCGCGGCGGACGCGGCGGATTTGGCGGTGGCAGAAATCGTTACTAAATACAGACATTACTCAAACATCGAAAAATCTCCTTAATTGGGGATTTTTCATTTTTGCCTGTGATGGGATTGTTGAGTGTCGTATTTTGTATTCAGACATCATGATAAAAGCTGGAATTTTTACGGAAAAAGGTGAAAGGGTTGACACCTTAATTGTTTTGTGATAGAGTGACATTATCAAGCTAGAAGTGTAGGCGAAGCGTAGTCGGGTTTCTCTATTACAATTTTCTTGGTTTGAAATCTAATCAATTAATTTATTGAAATGCAAGAAGGAACAATCAAAAGACTCACAGATCGTGGGTTTGGTTTCATCACTTATGAGGGAGCCGAAAAAGACCTCTTTTTTCATTCAAACGAACTTAAGAATGTCCAATTCAACGAACTCAGAGAAGGCGACAAAGTCACGTTTGAAATAGCGGAAAGCCCGAAAGGACCGAACGCTACAAATGTAAATAAAGTCTAAAAGTTTGAAACTTTCAAAAAATCGATCGCGATAACTATCGGATCGATTTTTTGTTTATCCCGAATATAGTTGAAGGGAATCCGTTAAAATGGTAAAATATAAGTATAGTCAATTATGTTCAGAAATAACCACTCTTTGAT
This sequence comes from bacterium, assembly GCA_030692145.1. Taxonomy (GTDB): domain Bacteria; phylum Patescibacteriota; class Minisyncoccia; order RBG-13-40-8-A; family RBG-13-40-8-A; genus JAUYCU01. Next base: position 2,225 of record JAUYCU010000002.1, on the reverse strand, counting down.
CAAAAGTTTTTTGAGTGCTTTCCGCGGTATCAAACACGCGCTTGGGGAAAGAAATTTTTTTATCCAGGTAGTTATTGGTTCTTTGGCAATAACACTGGCTTTTATTCTGGAGCTTTCTTTTGTGGAGCGAGCGGTTATTATCGTTTTTTCCGTTTTGGTTTTGGTTGTAGAAATTATCAACACTGCGTTTGAAAAGCTTCTTGATAAAATAATTAAGGAAGAGAATCCCGAGATTGCCAAAATTAAAGAATTGATGGCTGCCGCAGTTCTTATTTTTTCCGCTGCTGCCTTTTTAATCGGATTATGGATATTTGGCAGGGCGATATTTTTCAGATAAAATATAAAATAATTTTTAATAAAACAATATTAATATGGACGAAAAAAGCATAACAAAAAAAGAAAGAAACGCATATTTATTTATTGCCGGTATATTCATGAGTTTAGCCGGTCTATTTATTGGATTCGGAATCGGATTTTTGACGGACAATGTTCCTGGTGGAGTCTTTCTTGGTTTAGGTCTTGGCTTTATAGCTTTTTCAATGGCTATCTTTTTGAAAAAGTAATTTGCTTGACATTTGGATTTTTTCAAAAGAGACAGATGTGTTAGTTGCGGCAGAAAGACTCGCTACAGGAGAAGTACCCACACCAACAAGCGTAAGCACTACATAGAAGGCGCTGGTCAGCTCTGCGATGAATGCGGCGAAGAGAATCTATTCTTATGTAATGTTAAGGAGAAGAGGAACGATAATGTTCCTCTTTTTTATTTCCATTAAAAAATTTTTCTGATAGACTTGAAATATGGACTTATTTTTAATTATTATGGCTATCGTCTGCGCATTTATTTTGTTGCCTGTATTATTCTGCGGGGCAATTTATTTACCGACCAAAAAAAGAACAGTCGAAAAAATGGTTGAGCTTTCCGGCATAAGGCCGGGTGAAATTGCCGTTGATTTGGGTTCCGGAGACGGAAGACTGGTTATTTCTTTGGCAAAAGCGGGCGCAGAGGCGCACGGATACGAAATTAATCCTTTATTGGTTCTGGTTTCAAGATGGAACATCCGTAAAGCGGGACTCGGCGGCAGGGCATTTATTCATTTCAAAAATTTCTGGAAAGAAGATTTTTCGCAATTTGATATCATCGCTATTTTTGGTATTAGCCGCGCGATGGAGGCATTAGAAAGGAGGCTGAAAAAAGAACTTAAAATCGGAGCAAGAATTGTTTCCAATGCTTTTCCTTTTCCCGATTGGCAATATGCGAAAAAAGAAGATACTGTTTTCCTTTACAAAAAATTGTAAAAAATTAAAAATTTTTGTTATAATTTAAATATGGTGAAAGTTGTTATAAAAAAGGACGGTTCCGAAGAACCGTTCGATATGGCCAAGCTGAAACAATCAATCAGGGTTAATGCTCTGGATGCGTTTTTAAGACAATCGGAGAAAGACATTAACACATTGGTTGAGACCATTAGTGAAAAGGCGCTTCTTTCCATGCAAACCAGTGAGAAGGTTAAGAGCTCGGAAATAAGAGAAAATGTTTTGAGTGAACTGAAAGAAGCTGCGCCGATGGTCGCAAAAATCTGGCAGGAATACGACAAAGGACAGGGAAAGGTATAGATTGTTTCGAAATATCCGAAAAGGACGGCATTTTACGTGCCATCCTTTTTATTGTGTTATACTGGACAAATGAATTCCGTAAATTGGGTAAAAATTGCCTGGTTTGGCAAACATTTCGGCGAAGAGCCGCCTCTAATTGGTGGTGGGGTTTATCCCGAGCGTAAGCGAGGGGCGGGCACAATATTTTTTAGTGGGTGTAATCTGCGTTGTGTATATTGCCAAAATTTTCAGATATCGCAGCAAGGGGTTGGTAAAAATTACAGCATTGAAGAATTGGTGGATATAATGATAAAATTGCAAAATGACGGCGCAGTGAATATTGATTTGGTGACTCCGACAATTTGGGCAAAGCAAATAAAACAAGCAATTATTGGAGCAAAAGAAAGAGGTTTGAAAATTCCCGTTATTTGGAATTCGAATGGCTATGACGGCGCGGAGCTGATTAGAAAGATGAAGAGGCTAGTCGATACTTATCTTCCGGATTTTAAATACAGCGATAATGATTTGGCTTTTAAATATTCGGGTATAAAAAATTACGTCGAGAAAACAGAAGAAACAATTAAAGAAATGATTAATCAGGTTGGCGTGGAAAACGTCATTGTCAGGCATTT
>JAUYCU010000124.1 GCA_030692145.1 bacterium | reverse complement strand
GACAAGCTCAGGACAAGCGAAAAAAATCAAGATTCGCAGAATTCATCTTGAAGAGGATACGGGTAGATTAATTCACGACCAGGAAAAGGATTCATCGTTGGTGGATTATAACCGCGCAGGAGTACCCTTAATGGAACTGGTTACCGAACCGGACATAGGGTCTGCCGAAGAAGCAAGAAAGTTTGCCGAAGAATTGCAATTAATTTTTCGTTATTTGGGGATTTCCGACGCGGATATGGAAAAAGGACAAATGCGGGTGGAGACGAATATTTCTTTGGATATGGGCACGAAAGTCGAGGTTAAAAATCTGAATTCCTTTAAAAGCGTGGAAAGGGCGATAGAATATGAGCTGGGGAGGCAAAAAGACCTTTTGGAAAGGGGGGAGGCGGTAATTCACGAAACAAGGGGCTGGAACGATGCCAAACAAGAAACATTTTCCCAAAGAATAAAAGAAACATCGGATGATTACAGGTATTTTCCCGAACCGGATTTACCGCCAATGACTTTTTCTGCCGACGAAATAGAAAAACTGGGAGATATGGTTCCGGAACTGCCAGCGGTAAGAAGGAAAAGATTCAAAGAAGAATACTATAATATTGGGGGTTTGTCCGTAGATATTTTAGTGACCTTCAAAAATTTGGGAGATTTTTTCGAATGCACTGTGAGCGAATTGAAAGCATGGTTTGAATCGGGGAAAATAAAAACCGATTTGGAGAAATTAATAAAATTGAGCGTAAATTATATTATTACTGAGTTTCCCAAATTTATTCCTACGACCGGCGAAATTAAAATTACGCCGGAAAATTTCGCCGAGCTGATTTATCTAACTTTTATCGGGGAAATTTCCTCGAGTGGCGCACAGGAGGTTTTGAAAGAAATGTTCAGAATTGGTGGCGACCCATCGCAAATCATCGAAAGTAAAAACCTGAAACAGATGAGTGACGAAAAAGAACTGGAATTGGCAGCGGAAAAAACAATAAAAAATAATCCTCAGGCAGTTGAGGATTATAAAAAAGGCAAGGAAACAGCTCTGCAGTTTCTGGTTGGTCAGATTATGCGCGAAACCAGGGGAAAAGCCAATCCAAAGGTCGCAGCAAGTTTAATTCATAAGATTCTGAAAAAATAATATGCGACAAGAAAAGGAACATTTTCCTAAAAGCACAACCAAGAGCGAGGAGGCGGTAAAAAAACTTGAAGAAGCATTTGATGAATCAATCGATTTATCACCAGAAGAAATAGAAAAAGATATTCTTTCTATTGAGGGAGCGGAAGAAGGCAGGGGATTGAAACAAATGAGAGAAAAGTCAAAAGAGAAAAAA
>JAUYCU010000023.1 GCA_030692145.1 bacterium | reverse complement strand
TGGCAGAAAATATTCACTTTTTATCACGAAGGAATCAGAAAAATCATTAAACTTATGATTCCCAGAACTGTCGGATTGGCGGGAACGCAGATTAATTTTTGGGTTATTACCGCCATTGCTTCGACTCTAGCCACAGGAAGTATTGCGGTTTTTAATTTATCCAACAATCTTCAGTATGTTCCGATAGGAATTATTGGGATTTCTTTCGCCACCGCAACTTTTCCGAAGTTGGCCAAATCGTTTGCGGAAAAAGACAAAGAAAATTTTTCTCGCGGATTTTTTTCCACCTTTAGTCAGATTCTTTTTTGGGTTTTACCGATTACGGTTATATTTTTTCTTCTCAGGGCGCAAATTGTAAGAATTGTTTTGGGTACGGGCCAGTTCGGTTGGGCGGACACGAGGTTAACCGCCGCCGCCCTAGGAATTTTTGCTTTTAGTGTTTTTGCGCAAAGCCTGATTCCTTTAATTTCTCGTGCATTTTATTCTTTTCACGACACAAAAACACCGGTATTTGTAAGTTTATTCGGCGTTGTGCTTAATATTATTTTCAGCTTCTTTTTCGTTTGGGTTTTGCGACAGGATAATCTTTTCTCCGATTTTATTTCCGACTCTTTAAAACTTGCCGGGATAAACGACTTCTCTGTTTTAGGGCTTCCAATTGCTTTTTCCTTATCTGCCATTGTCAGTTTTTTTGTGCTTATTAAGTTTTTTTCTCGAAAGATAGAATTCGGGAAGCGTAAAAATATTTTGGATTTTCTGGTGAAAATAATTTTATCCTGCATGGTAATGGGGGTTATGATTTATACAACCCTTCACGTCTCTTCACTTTTTCTTAATACACGCACGTTCTGGGGAATCTTTATTCAGACAGGAATTTCGGCATTTTTCGGTATTATTGTTTATTTTTTTTCTGCTTTAGCCTTGAAGTCGGAAGAAGCCATAGCTTTGGTTAGAAAAGTATTGAAAAAATGAACCGAGAAAAAATTCGCAATTTTGTAATTTTTGCACATATCGACCACGGAAAATCGACATTGGCCGACAGGTTTTTGGAAATTACCAAAACAGTTGATGCGAGAAAAATGCGGCCGCAGTATCTGGACAGAATGGCGATTGAGAGGGAAAGGGGCATTACCATTAAGATGCAGCCGGTAAGAATGGAATGGAAAGGTTATATTTTAAATCTGATTGATACCCCCGGACATGTCGATTTTTCCTATGAAGTATCGAGAAGCTTGGCTGCGGTTGAGGGCGGAATTCTGTTGGTTGATGCAACCCAAGGGGTTCAGGCGCAAACTTTGACCAATCTGGAATTGGCGCGAAAAGAGAATTTGACCATAATTCCGGTAATCAATAAAATCGATTTACCTACCGCGGAATTGGAAAAAACAAAGCAGGAAATAGAAAGTCTTTTGGAGATTAAAAAAGAAGAAATTATTTTGATTTCGGCAAAAACCGGAAAAAACGTAGAAATGGTTTTGGAAGAAGTGATAAAAAAAGTTCCTTCTCCGAAAAACGACGAGAGCGAAGACTTGCGCGCGATTATTTTCGATTCAGAATACGATGCGTATAAAGGCGTTATTGCCTATGTGAGAGTTTTTGACGGTAATGTTAAGACCGGAGACAATATTTTTTTTATGCAGTCGGGAGCCAAAACCGAAGTCCTGGAGACCGGATTTTTTAAACCGGAGTTGTTTTCCGCAAAAGAATTAAACCAGGGAGAAATAGGGTATATCGCGACCGGATTTAAAGAGATAGAAAAATGTAGAGTTGGCGATACGATTACTATTGAAACTTCGCGTTTTAAAATTCAAAGCCTAAGGGGTTATCAGGAGCCGCAGTCGGTTGTTTTTGCCAGTTTTTATCCGATTGATAGTGATAATTACGATTTATTGAAAGATGGATTAGGAAAACTGAAATTGAACGATGCCTCCTTGAATTTTCTTCCTGAATCTTCGGGAACGCTTGGTCGGGGATTTCGTTGCGGGTTTTTGGGAATGTTGCATTTGGAAATCGTCGGCGAAAGACTGAAAAGGGATTACAATTTGGATTTGGTAATCACTTCTCCGAGTGTTGTTTATAAAAAATCGGAAGAAAAAGTTGAGGAGCCGTGGATAGAAATGGAAATAATCGTCCCCAGTAAATATGTCGGTCAGGTAAACAATCTTTTGGGCGGATTTCCGGGAGTATTCCAAAATACAAAATGGTTGACCGAAGAGAAAATAATGATTTTTTATGACGGTCCGCTGGACATTATCCTAAGAGGGTTCTATGATAAGCTTAAAAACGTAAGTTCGGGGTATGCTTCAATGGCCTACAAGCTGATTGGTTATAAAGAAGCCGACTTGGTTAATCTGGAGATTTTGATTAACCATGAGAAAGTAGAGGCGTTTTCAAAAATGGTAAGAAAGGAAGAAGCATACAAAGAGGGGAAAAGAATCGTCGATTTATTGAAGGAAAGTTTGCCCACATATCAATTCGCCGTTCCGATTCAAGCATCTGTGGAGGGCAGGGTGCTTGCCAGAGAAACAAAAAAAGCATCGAGAAAAGACGTAACCGGTTATCTTTACGGTGGTGACGTTACCAGAAAAAAGAAATTATTGGAGAAACAGAAGAAGGGCAAAAAGAAAATGGCGCAAATCGGAAAAATTACCATTCCTTCGGACGTATTTTTAAAAATATTGAAAGAAAGATGAAAGACAAAAAATTCACCAAAATCGCCAAAATATTCTGGTTTATAGCCGTAATTATCGTGACCTTAAGCATGATTGCGTTTTTGTTAATTCCATTATTCAGATAAAATGCCGGAAAATTTTTTGTATTCGAAATATTCCCTTTTCGCCTTATTGGTTATTTTCCTTTTACTTATAATCGCCTTGGGACGAGAGAGCTATTTTAATTATCAAACCAATCAAGAAATAAAAAAGCTGCAAGAGAAGATAGAAAATCTGGAAAAAGACAATGTCGAATTGGCGGAAACGGAAAAATATTTTCAATCGGAAGAATTTTTGGAAAAAGAGGCAAGACTGAAACTAAACCTGATTCGCGACGGAGAAAAATTGATAATCGTAAAAGAGGAAGACAATAATTCGGTTGAGGAAGTAGGAAAAAGCAGGGAATCGGAAAATATTTCTAATTTCCGAAAATGGTGGAGATATTTTTTCGGAAAATAGACCATGGAAAAAGATTATATAAAAATTGGATTTGCGAGAGATATAAAAAACCCGAAAGAGAAAAGGGTTTTTCGTTTTTTGGAGGTATTACCCGGAACATTGAGTTGGGGCACGATTTTATTGATGATTTTTTTCTCTTATCGACATCCGGCATGGACAGCTTTTTTCATTATTACTTTCGATATTTATTGGCTTTTGAAAACAGTTTTTCTTTCTTTTCACCAGCAGTTTTCCTATAAAAAAATGAAAGCCAATCTGAAAACCGATTGGATGGAAAAACTATCCGCCATGGGCGGATCCGCTTTGGGCGGAGAAATAAAAAATTGGCGCGATATTTACAACCTTTTGATTCTGCCGGTTTATAAGGAAAAAATAGAGGTTGTGCGTTCGACATTCCTTGCTCTGATGAAATCGAGATATCCGCTTGAAAGATTGATTGTGGTATTGGCCATAGAAGAAAGAGCGGGTGAAATTGCGCGAGAAATTGCCGAAGAAATAAAAAAAGAATTTGGCGATAAATTCTTTAAATTCTTGATTACTGTTCATCCGCAAAATATCGAAGGCGAGTTGGCCGGTAAGGGCGCGAACGAAACCTGGGCAGGAAGAAGAGCCAAGGAACTTATCGATGATTTGAAAATTTCTTACGAAAGCGTGATTGTTTCTTCTTTTGATATCGATACCCAGATTTACCCCGACTATTTTGCCTGCTTAACTTACAATTATTTAACTTGCAAGGACCCGTTGCACTCAAGTTTTCAACCTATACCGATTTACAATAATAATATTTGGGATGCGCCGGCGATTTCCCGGGTGATTGCGGTTGGCGCCACTTTTTGGCACATGATTCAACAGGAAAGGCCGGAAAGAATGTCCACTTTTTCTTCGCACTCAATGAGTTTTAAGGCAATTACGGAAATGGATTTCTGGCCGACAAAAAACGTTTCCGAGGATTCGAGAATTTTTTGGCAGGCACTTTTGTTTTATGACGGAAACTATCAGAATATCCCTTTATATTATCCGGTTTCCATGGATGCGAATTTGGCGGATAATTTTTGGCGTACGACTCTAAATGTTTTTAAACAGCAGACGCGTTGGAGCTGGGGAGTGGAGAATGTTCCCTATTTTACTTTCGGATGCATAAAAAACAAGGCAATGGCCTTAAAGAAAAAAATTTATCACGGATTTCATCACTGGGAAGCTTTTTGGTCCTGGGCAACGAACTCGCTTTTGATTTTTATGCTGGGATGGCTGCCGTTGTTTTTGGGTGGCAATGATTTTAACGCCACGGTTCTTTCCTATAATCTTCCGAGAATGACGCGCTGGATTATGACCTTGGCAATGGTCGGTTTGGTCGGTTCGGCTTTTTATACCTTAAAACTTCTTCCTCCGCGGCCGGAAAAATATAAATCCAGAAAATATTTCTGGATGATTGTACAGTGGATTTTGGTGCCGCTGGTGATGATTGTTTTTGGCGCGATTCCTGCATTGATTTCGCAAACGCGTTTGATGCTCGGAAAATATATGGGGTTTTGGGTGACGCACAAACAAAGAAAGTAAGACGCTCGAAATTTATTTATCAAAAAGACACACGTCGGCGCCCCAGCGAGGCGCCGCGTTCCGTCTCGCCCTCGCTCCTCCGACCATAGTCGGAGACCATGCCCGCTCGGGCTGCGAATGGTCTTTTTCGATAAATAAATTTTTCATTAAAAAGAAATAAATAAAAACTTTAATTTTTTCGATTACTGGCTTGGCGGAGTTTATTCCAAATGTATTGTTTTTTTGAATTGGGAGAGTTTTTCGGAAAGCAGGGGATACTTGAGAAGTTCGGGGTCTTTCTTCAGTAATTCTACTGCTTCCTGGCGCGTGGATTTGACGAAAATTAGGTCTTTTAAACTGTTCATTGCTAAATCTGGTATTCCTGATTGCTTGATGCCGTAGAATTGTCCCGGCCCCCTGATTTCCAAATCTTTTTCCGCGAGCTCGAATCCATTATCGCATTTTACCAAAGCGCGCAAGCGGTGCGTTGTTTCTCCGGATGTACTGAATAAAAAACAATAAGATTGGTGTTTTCCTCTGCCGACCCTTCCCCTGAATTGATGCAATTGCGCCAAGCCGAATCTGTCCGCTCCTTCAATCATCATTACCGTGGTATTGGGAATATCTATGCCCACTTCGATTACCGATGTCGAAACCAGAACATCGGTTTTTTTGTCTTTAAAATCGGTCATTATCTTTTCTTTTTCTTTGGCTTTTATTTTTCCGTGGAGCATACTGATTTTTAAATCCGGAAAAATATCCATGGTCAATTTTTCGTATTCCTCCTTGACCGCCTTCACTTCTGACCAAATCAGTTTTCGGTGGTCAATTTCCAATTGACCATCCGCCCCGAGCCCGCCCCGAGTGGAATCGAGGGGCGTAGTCGAGGGACTTGTCGATGCCTCGATTCTTGGGCAAATTACAAAAACCTGCCTGCCGTTTTTGACTTCTCTGCGGATAAATTCATATGCCTGTTTTCTTTGTTCCGGTGGAACAATTTTGGTGATTATTTTTTGCCTTCCTTCGGGCATTTCGTCGAGCAATGAAATATCCAGGTCTCCGTAAATGGTTAAAGTCAGTGTGCGTGGAATGGGAGTGGCGGTCATAGACAAAAGATGCGGTATTTGTTTTGAGCGGCCAAGAAGCATGGCTCTTTGTTCGACGCCGAATCGATGCTGCTCGTCGACAATCACTAGGGCCAGGTTTTTGAATTTTATATTTTTTTGTATCAATGCGTGCGTTCCGATGACGATGTTCAGTTTTCCGTTTTTGACTTTTTCGATAAAATCGTTTCTTTTGATTGTTTCATCCTCGACTTTGTTTTCCGCGGAAGTCAACAGTCCGATATGCAGGTTAAAACCATTGAGCAGTTTATTGATTTCTTTGAAATGTTGCTGTGCCAGAATTTCCGTTGGCGCCAAAAAAGCGATTTGGAAGCCGGTCTTGGCTGTTTCCAGGGCGGCCATTGCCGCGACCACGGTTTTTCCCGAGCCCACATCTCCTTGTAAAAGCCGATTCATCGGCTTGTTTTTTTCCATATCGCGGATTATTTCCCAGGCCGATTTTCTTTGCGCATTTGTCAGCCTGAAAGGCAACTTATTGACGAATTTTTGAATCAGATTCTTATCAAAGACGACTTTGAAAGCAATTTCTTTCTGCAGGGATATTTTTTGCTTCAAAACAAACAGTTGCAGCAGGAACAGTTCTTCGAAGGCGAATCTTTTTTTCGCTTCTTCGGCGAATTTCATGTTTTTCGGAAAATGAATATTTATTAATGCGGTTTTGATTTCCGGCAACTTCTGCTTTCTTAGAATATCATAAGGAATAAATTCTTTTATTTGGTCGGAAGCAATCAAGGCAAGTTTAATATAATATCTCAGAAATCTTGAACCTAAGCCGATTGTTGCCGGATATACGGGAATGATTCCTGCGGTATGAGTCATAAACTTTCCGATTATCAGTAGTTCGTAACTGGGATTGGAAATGTACGGGCCCTTCGGACCAAGCAGGTACTTACCGGACAAACTGATGCTTTTTCCGGGAAAAATATTTTTTATCAAATATGGCTGATTGAACCAGATTACTTTTACGGAGCCGGTATTGTCGCTGATTATCGCCTCTGTCAAAGACATTCTTCTTTTGAATGTTCTGATATTATCTATTTTTTGAACCAATCCCTGAATAGTGGCAACCTCGTCGAATTTTAAAGCGTTAATGGGTACAATTTTGGAATAATCGTCGTATCTATGCGGAAAATGATAAAGTAAATCCCGGACCGTTGTCAGTCCGAGTTTGTGGAATTTTTTCAGATATCTTTCATTAATACGCGAAAGTTTTCCGATTGGCGTATCGAGAGTGTATTTAATCATCAATTTCAGATTATCATTTTTTGGCTTATAAAAAAAGATCACCCCAACCGTTGAGCGGTTGGGGTGGCTGGCTGGGGGAAAATCCTTAGTTGTCGCTGCCGAAGAGTAAGCTCCTCAGGCAGTGGCGGAGTTTCTGCCACAGGGTTCCGACATTGAGCCGGGGCCTTTTGGCGACGTAATGAAACATCGGGATCGTGCCGTGCGCCATTTTTAAACCTCCGTCATAATGTATTGCATATTATAATTATAGCATATTCACATATTTTGTCAATAGAAAGGCCCTGATTAAAAACCTCGCAGTTGCGGGACTGTTTTTTTGAAGTTGCCCCCGAGAGGAATCGAACCCCTATTTCAAGATCCGCAATCTTGTGTCCTGTCCGTTGAACGACGAGGGCAGCATTTCCGCCTACGCCAAGGCCTTGGCGGGATAAATTAAAATCCGATTTTTTTCATTAAGATATTGATAATCGATTCCTTGTGACGTTTTTCCGGCAGGAATTTCAATAAAAATTTTCTGATTTCCGTCGGATTTTCTTTATCCAGAGGGATTCTGACATAAGGAAAAAATGTTTTTTTGCTGCGAAAACTGAGAGTTTTTTCCAATGGTGGGTCGTAAAACATCCAGAACGAGCGCAGGTCCGCAAATTCATGCAGTCTTCCGTCAACCTCTGCTCCTTTTTCGTCGATTCTGAACTTAATAATGCGCGGAGATTTCCTTGCGTAGACGTAAAAAGAAATAAAGCTTAAAATAACCAAAACCAGAAACAAGGGATTATCGGTTAAAAGCGCAAAAATGCCGATAATAATCGTAACAATTGCCGGCATAATAAACCACGATTTTTCTTTTTCGGTTTTTTCGAATTCGGGCGCATCCCATTCGAATTCCCGTAAATCGCTTGTTATTTGATTTTTATTTTCCATTTGTTTTGTTAAAAAATTTAATCATTAATAATTTTAAGATTCTGGCGAGAATGAACACAATGCCGACCTCCAAAGTGACATAGGTCGCAGTCATTAAACTGGCGGTTCTTTCGCCCAAGTCG
>JAUYCU010000127.1 GCA_030692145.1 bacterium | reverse complement strand
GTATTTTTCATCGGCACAGCAACCAATCTCAGTCCATTTTTAAATATAAACCTTTGGTATGGTTTATTCATTTAATTTTTCTTCCAAGTATTCCTTTAGTTCTTTGATTTTTATTCTTTCCTGCTTCATTGAATCTCTTTCCCGAACCGTGACATCTTCTTTTTTCAAACTATCGAAATCAACGGTTATACAATACGGTGTCCCCACCTCATCTTGAGCATAATATCTTTTTCCGATATTTCCCCTGTCGTCCCAGGCAGTCGGAAATTCTTTTTTTAACAACCCGTAAACTTCTTTGGCTTTCTTAATTAAATCTGGCTTGTTCGCCAAAAGCGGAAATATTGCCGCTTTTATAGGAGCTATGCTGGGTTTAAATTTCAAAACGATTCTTTTTGCATCTTTTATTTCTTCTTCAAAATACGCTTCGGAAAAAATCATCAGCATTGTTCTTTCCATGCCGAAAGAAGGTTCGATAACGTGCGGGAAAAATTTCTCGTTAGTTTTCAAATCGACATATTTCAAGTCTTTTCCGCTTTTTTCGCTATGATTTTTCAAATCAAAATCAGTACGGTATGCCAATCCGTAAAGCTCCCTGAATCCGCCAAAAGGGAAATTATATTCGACATCCTCGGTATGCTTAGAATAATGCGCTAATTCTTCTTTATCGTGTTTGCGCCAACGAATATTTTTCTTGCTTATTCCCAGGCCAATTACCCATTTTTCAATTTCTTTTTTCCATTCTTCAAAATACTTCTTCCATTCTTTTTCCTGAATAAAGTATTCTATTTCCATCTGTTCAAATTCCAATTTCCGAAAAATGAAATTACCTAAAGTTATTTCGTTTCGGAAGGCCTTTCCTATTTGCGCGATGCCAAAAGGAAGAACAGGATGAAAGCTATCGATGATATTTTTGAAATTCACAAAAATCGCCTGCGCGGTTTCGGGACGCAAATAAGCAATCGATGCGGAATCCTCTACCGGACCGACGAATGTTTTAAACATCGGCACGAATTTTTTCGCTTCCGTAAACTCTCCGCCACAATCCGGACACTCTTGCCTGCCGACAGACAGGCTTTGTTCTATTTGGTCGGCCCTGAATCTTTTGTGGCATTTTTTGCATTCCACCAGAATGTCGATAAATCCCTGTGTGTGTCCCGAAGCTTCCCAAATTTTCGGATTCATCAAAATTCCTCCATCGATGCCGTAAATATCGCTTCTGTTGTGGACAAAATTTTTCCACCAATTTCTTTTAATGTTGTTCGCCAACTCTACACCCAACGGCCCAAAATCAAAAGTATTGGCCAAGCCGCCATAAATATCAGAACCGGGGTAAATAAAACCTCGCCTCTTACACAGAGAAACGATTTTTTCCATTAAATTTTGGCTATTTTCCGGCATAATGATTATTCCCGAACAATGCCTCCGGGATCTTTAGAATCGTCGGGAGTATTGGTATTAACCTGGTTGGTATAATCCGTAAAGAGAATACC
>JAUYCU010000104.1 GCA_030692145.1 bacterium | reverse complement strand
ACAACTTTTTTGATTTGTTCGTCATCAATAGTTATCTGTTCTTTGTATAAATGTTTCCACATTGGGCAGATTTTTTTGTATCCGCACCAATCGCACAAAGCCGAAGGAATCGGCGGAAAGTCGCTTTTTGCGATTTGCCCGAGCATTTCCCAAGTTTGTTTTTTGATATTCTCCAGTTGTTCCAAGGTTCTTTTAGTGGTAATGGTTTCGTTGTGTTTTAGGAAATAGAGCGTTAATTTAATGCTTTCAGGTCCGTTTTTTGCAAATTCGGGCCAGCGGTTCATCACTCCGATACAATATAAAGAAAGTTGCAAGCTATTGTCTATTTCGTCCTGTGGGGGAAATCTTTTCGCGGTTTTATAATCAACAACCTCGATACCGTCTTTGGTTTTATCAAGTCTGTCGATGATTCCGGTTAAAAGGCATTTTTGTTCCTTATTATCGGGATTTTCCAATAAAACCTCAAAACGGGTTTCGGTATCCAAGACTGTAAATTTATCTTTGATTTTCAGATAATTCTCGTAATAATTTTTAAGAATTTTAATTGCTTCGGAAAAATAAACCATATCAGTTTGTTCATCACCGAATATATCCGACTGCCAATTTTCTTTCAAGAAATTCAAGAGTTCATCAAGGGTGGGGGAGGGGGGCGATTTTTTGTGGAAGAATTGCAAAGTCTCGTGCAATTTATTGCCAAAAACCGCCTCTTTGGTTTTCGGAACCTTTATTTTATCAATAACCGAAAATTTATACTTTAGCGGGCATTGCCTGAAGGTATCGAGAGCAGAATATGAAGTTTTGATAATTTCGGTCATAATTTAATCATACAAGAAAATAGGATATTTAAAAAGTAAAAAAAGAGGAATCACACGGATTCCTCTGGTTTTGGCTGACTCTCCTTAATTTCCTCAATGGATAGGATGATTTTGTCTTGGAAAAAGGATGTCTTAATGAGTTGAGCTTTCATTAAATAACTTCCGAGCTCAGCCTTGCTCTGCGCCTCAAGTTCAACGATCATTACGGGGGTGTCCCCAGATTCAGGATCTAACGGTCTTTTCTTTCCTTCCATTATGCGGACTTTGAATTTTTTCAAAAGAACCTCCTTGTTTTAGCTCGTTTTCTTTGTAAAAATTGCGCACATCATTCTGACTTGTTCCGGAGGAAGATTGATGGGTTTGTTTTCGATGCCCTGGTTAATGAACCAATCAAAGAAGGAGATTGCTTGCCGAAGTACTCCAGCTCTTGTTGTGCCGTTCGTCTTTTTAACCATATTATCAAGAGCAGATACTTGTTCCTGCGTAAAATCGAATTGCAAGCGGAATTTTTTGACTCTTTTTATTGCCAATTTTTCCTCCTTTCGAATTTTCTTTATATTATCAAACACAATAGATTCTGTCAATGCCTTTGAGATAAAAAAGCGGGCGAGGCATTGCCTCAACCCGCAGATCGTTGTTTCGCTTTCTCTATCCACGCCTTAATGGAAGGATCGTCTTCTTGTAGGCATTCCACCTCTATGCCCGTCTCAATGGCTTCTTTTAGCATCCC
>JAUYCU010000077.1 GCA_030692145.1 bacterium | reverse complement strand
TTATAATTAATTTTTTCCACTCGCCGATTAGGAATCAGGATTGAGGTTTGGATTTGCTCCAATTTATCAATCCCAACAATGCAATTATCCAAAATATGGCAAATTGAACTGCCACTCCCCACTGCTTGGTCGCTATTCCATAAACCATCCAACAGGCATTACCCACCAGCCAGATAATAAAACCAAATTTGTTTTTGTATGCCACAAACAATGCTCCGGTTACTCCAAGTATCGCCCCGATGTATTGTAATATAATCATGATGGTTAAATGAGGTTTTAGGGGTTATTTTTATCCCAATTTTATCAGTTTTGAAACCGTGATTAGGATTGCACCTTTGGCTGGCAAACCTTTATTTTCCGGCATTTTTTCGATAAATTCTTTCCACTCCCCTGCTGTAAAATATTCCGCTGTGCCGATTAATTTATAACCGTTCCAATTTTTATCCCAAGCGGCAAGACAAACATTGTTATTCTGTTTAAGATTTTCCTCGGTCTGTTTCATGTAATTGTCGGTGATCAAAACCTGATTTTCCGACACAACTTTAACATAAGCAATGCCGATAACATTCGGCTTATTTTCGCCATCAACCGTTGCAAAAGCAACTGGATTTTCTTCGATTATCTTTTTCGCTTCGTTTGTAATCATAATTTTGGTTTTCATTTTTCCGCTTCGTCTTTGAATCGCGATTCAATTCCTGCTTTTAGATAATCTATTTCTTCCGGAGTCAGTAATGTTCCTTTTTCTTCGCGAAATTCTCTCATCAGTTTAACGAGTTCCCTTTCGACCATTTCCGGCTTTCTTTCTTTAAGATATGTTGTATTCAGCCCGGAAATAACCAAATCAATTTCTTCCTGTGTAAACCCGCCGTCCTTGAGTGTTCCGATCCACCCCGGCAAATCTTCGTCCGGAATTCGCGCCTTCACGATTTCTATTCCCTTTTTAGGTCTAAATTTTTCTCTTTCCATGTTTTTATTTATTCTCTTTTAGAAACTTCGCAAATGACCGGTCAAAGGTTTTTTCCGCTTCAGCAGAAAAACAGCAAGCCGGCAATTCTTTGCGTTTTCTATGATACCGTATACACTCGCAACAAATCCCTTTTCGTGGACAGTCAGGATACGTACACGGACAGGTTTTAAGATTATTTTCCTTTTGACAATTCATACTTTCATCGTAACAGATATGGCAGAAATTAAAAAGCCCCGCAACTGCGAGGCCTCAACTTCTCCAGGTTTAATTTTGAGTTAATTTTTAATTTTTTTCTTTTTTCGCTTTATTAATTTAACAAGACAGAAAAATATTCCTGCCCAGAGAAAACCGGCAAACGTGCCAAAAGAAAACTGTTTTCTGGCAAATGCGATAAATAAATCTAACATTCCGATAATCACCCCAATCCAGGCCAAAATAAAAAACAGATAATAGAGGACTTTTTTATGAGATATGGGTGGTTTATATAACATTATACTTTTATCCTACCAAATGCGACGGAAATAAAAAAGCCCCGCCTGGGCGGGGCTTGACTTCTGTTTTGGCGAAAAAGTCGCACTTACTCCTTGGGAAGGTTCTTATACCTTATTCCGCACCGCGAGCAATAATACCCGCAGACTTCTGCATGGCTCTTGTGGCCTGGTCCGATAACGTTGTCATGGGAAACGATTCTGAATTCCTTAAACAACTCTCCGCCGCAAACCCGGCATTTCTTTCCGGTCTTGTTGTCTTCGACGTGGCTCGGAAAATCGTAAACTCCGACTTTTCTTCTTCCCATGCTTTCGTTCACCTTTTTAACGACATCCTCTACCGGAATCCGTTTCTTTATCATTTTTCCTCCTTTGTCCTGCCGTAGCTTCATGCGTAGACGGACTTTTTGGAACTAAAAACAGAATAGCGCGATTGTGCTATTCTGTCAATTCTACTCACTGACTAAAATCATTTCGCCGCAGTCGCGTTTGACGCGACCGCGTTTGGGGTTAGGTATTTTTTTCTTTTTCGATTATTAAAAGCCAATCTTCAATCTTTTCACCTGTAACTGAATCTTCTCCGCTTTCTTTTAATGAAAATGAGGATTTTATATTTTTTTGCTTCTTTAAAAAATCTTCAACTTGAGACAATTGGTTTTGCATGATAGGAAATATCCTTATAACTCCTCCCGGTTTTAAAACTCTTATCATTTCGCTTAGATTATCTTCGATTTCGTCCTGATTTTCAAGATAATAGGGCACGGAATATAGCGCGAAAATCCTGTGCACTGATTCATTTTTGATAGGCAATGCTTGTCCGAGCCCAGCCAATGTGTACGGCTCGGGATTCGCTCTGCCTTGTTTTCTGTCTCTTTTGCTTGATAACGGCAGTTCTAAATCTTCTTTCGCGTCCAGGCCCAACCGCGGGTCAATGGAGATTATTTTTGACTTTAAACCAAATTCCCGGGCTTCTCTTGAAAGATTCTGTTTTGTGCCAGAGCCAAGATCGATTATAAGCGCATCGGGATCATCGAGCTCTTCCTCGGAAACTTCAAGTTTGTCCATATAATCAAAAACACTCCGATCGGACATATAGGTTTTTTTTATATCAAATTTTGGTTCTTTTTCCATAA
>JAUYCU010000063.1 GCA_030692145.1 bacterium | reverse complement strand
AATTGTCACTTTAAGGGATTCGTCCACTTCAAATCCGAGAGATTTCAAGATTCCCGTAATTTCCGGATTCGTAATCTTTGTTCCTAAAATACTCTCTACTTTTTCCCGATTCAGTTTTATTTTTTTGGCAAAAACTTTTTGAGGATAAACATCAATCATTCCCTTGGCTATTTCTCCCTTGGCGATTTCCCTGATCAGTTCCGCAACCCTATCCATTGCCTCTTGGGCCAGATTTGGGTCCAGGCCGTGCTCAAAGCGAATCGAGGCATCGGTTTTAATACCTGTTTTTTTAACCGTATTTCTGACTGCGTGAATATTGAAATTAGCGGATTCCAGAATAATAGTCTTTGTTTTCAAAGTAATTTCTGCTTTTGTGCCTCCCTTGACTCCGGCTAAAGCCAATGCATCACTATTGTCAGCAATAACCAAAACCGAATCGTTCAATTCACAAATTTCTCCATCAAGGGTGATAATCTTTTCTTTATTTCTTGCCTTTCTGATGATAATTTTCTTTCCCTCGATTTTTTCGTAATCAAAAGCGTGAAGCGGTTGGCCGAGTTCGAACATCACATAATTGGCTGCATCAACAACATTATTTATCGATTTTTGACCAAGGATTTCCAGTTTTTCCTTAAGCCATTTCGGAGACGGACCGATTTTTACATTATTAATTACCCTGGCTGTATATCGCGGACAACTATTCTTATCTTTGATTTCTATATTTATGAAATCTGCTGCTTTTGTTTTTTTACTTTCTATTACTTTTGATTTTTGCTTGCCCGCCGAAGCCTCAGCGTAGGCGGGAGTTTTAATCTTTGATTTTATTAGTGCCGCACACTCCTTGGCAATTCCTAAATGACACAAGCAATCGTGCGCGCGATTGGGCAAAACATCGATATCCAACAAATAATCGTTTCCCGATTTTTCTGGTGTTTTAACCTCAAAAGAATGCATAGTCAATAAATCTGCCAATTTTTCCGGCTTTGGCAAATTTTTAACGTATTCTCTTAGCCAATTATACGAGGCTTTCATTTTTCACGTCGATAACTAATAATTATTTCTTTTCGTCCTCTAGTCTCTGTCTTTCTATTTCAATCAAGACGGGTATTTTATCATCTATCATTTCAAGTAATGTCTTATTCGAAAGCATGGCTTTTTCGTTTTTGATTTTTTCTAATTTTGCTTTTGCAACCCTCAATTCTCCTTGGGCAATTTCAAGTTCACCATCATTAAAATGGCGAAAAAGCTCTCGATTTTCGGGCGTGATTAAATCCGGGTTGATTAAATTCCAAGGAGTTCCTGTTTTATCCTCTTTAGCTACCCCTTCTTCCTTCTTTTTTATTTCCTCCATTATTTCCAACGGGGATTTTTCCTCCTCTTTTTTCGGTAAAACCTCCATTGATTCTTTTGATTTTCTCATAATTTTTCCGCTTCCTAACTAGCGGCGTTAAAACTGATTAAGAAACTTCAAGTCGCCCGAAAAAAGCAACCTGATGTCGTTTATTTTATATTTAAGCATCGCAATTCTATCTATGCCTACGCCGAAAGCAAAGCCCTGCCAATTGGACGGAACATACCCGACAGCTTTGAAAACATTGGGATGCACCATTCCCGCACCCATGATTTCCAACCATTCACCCGAAGGACGCCGCATGTCAACTTCGAATCCCGGCTCGACAAAGGGAAAATAACTTGGCCTTATCCTTATTTCCGTTTCCCTGCCGAAAATTTTCCTTAAAAATTCCTCTATCACGGCTTTGAAATTCGCGATACTGATATGCCTATCAACCATCAATCCTTCAAGATGATAAAATGTGTGGGAATGAAAAGCATCGGTTGCTTCGTATCTGAAACACCTTCCCGGAACGACGATTCTGAAAGGCGGATTGTTTTTTTCCATAAATCTTATTTGCATTGGTGAGGTATGAGTACGCAGCAATAATTTTTGATTTTTCGTTTTCAGCCAAAAGGTGTCCCAAGCATCGCGAGCCGGATGGTCCTTGGGAACATTTAAAGCATCGAAATTATAATATTCGGTCTCGATATCCGGCCCCTCGAGAATCTTGAATCCCATCGACTGAAAAGTTTCTTCTAT
>JAUYCU010000003.1 GCA_030692145.1 bacterium | reverse complement strand
TGTCCTTCGACTTGCTTCATTGTTTCCAAGACCACGGAAACAACAATCAAAACCGCGGTTCCGCCGATGCTCATACTGGAAAGTCCGGTGGCCTGGGTAACGACTGTCGGCAAAACCGCAATAAAACCCAAAAACAACGCTCCGACCAAAGTAATACGATTCAAAATATGATAAAAAAGGCTGGCGGTATTTTCTCCCGGCCTGATGCCCGGAACAAAACCGCCCTGCTTCTGAATATTCTCCGCAATTGCTTTCGGGTCGAATGTAACTGCCGTATAAAAGAAGGTGAAAGCAACGACCAAAACAAAGTAAATTATGGCGTAAAAAATCTGGTCTTCGAAAACTCCACCGACAAATCGCGCAGCATTGGCGATAAATTGATTCGGGACGTTGGATAAAAATTTGGCAATCATTCCCGGAAAGAGCATAATCGAAAGCGCAAAAATAATCGGAATTACGCCCGCCTGATTTACTCTTAAGGGCAAATGCGTGGAAAAACCGCCGAACATTTTTCTTCCTCTCACTCTTTTTGCATAAGCAATGGGAATATTCCTTTGGCCTTCGTTAATTATAACCACCCCGGCAATAACCAAAACCGATACAACTATAAAAGCGATGTGCGAAGGAAGCTGCTCTGGAGAAAAAGTTGCAATCACCTGACGGATATCCGAAGGAATTCTCGCAATGATACCGGCAAAAATCAGAATCGAAACACCGTTTCCGATACCTTTTTCGGTAATCAATTCACCCAACCACATCAAAAGTACAGAACCGGCGGTAATCACGGTTATCGCAATTGCCATCGAAAAGGTTGAAAGAGAACTAACCACTCCCTGATTCGATAATAGGGCAATCATTCCGTAGGCATTTAAAGCCGCGAGTGGAACAGTTAAAATTCTTCCGTATTGATTGAATTTGTTTCTTCCTTCTGGACCGGATTCGTGATACATTTCCTTAAGTTTCGGAAAAATCATCGTCAAAAGCTGTAAAATAATTGTTGAAGTGATATAAGGACCCAAACCAAGCATGGCAATAGAAAAATTACTCATTGCGCCGCCGGTAAAAATATTAATCAGCCCAAAAAGCTGATTGTTTTCGAAAAATCCTTTCAGTTTTTCCAAGTCTACTCCGGGGATAGGAATGTTGGAAATTACCCTAAAAACAACCAATAAACCCAAAACAAAAAGAATTTTGTTTCTTAGTTCTTTTACCTTAAAAAGCAAGAAAACTTTCTCCAACCATTTCATATTTGTTATTTAATCGCTTTTTTTGCGGATTCCGACATTAAACAATTTTCTATTTTCAGTTTCTTTTTCAGTTCTCCGGCACCCAAAATTTTTACTTGCGGAACCTTTCCTTTTATTCTACTAACCAAACCTCTTTTTAGCAATACTTCAGGATTAACCAAATCACCATCATTAAAAAATTTTTCCAAGTCCCTTAAATTTACAACTTCGGGTTTTTGATTGATGGATTTAAAACGATAACCTCTCTTTTTGGGTATTTTTTTAATATAATCCCGGAGCTCCGGTCTCATTTTTCTGCCGGCTCTCGATTTCTGCCCCTTTACTCCCTTTCCGGAATAAGTCCCACGCTTGCCTCCGCGGCCAACACGTTTTTTGCTTTTTTGTTTATGAATCGGTTTTACCTGATGTAATTGCATAAAATTATTTTAATCCCTCCAATGCCTTGATTGTTGCTCTGGCATTATTGAGTTTATTGTTTGTTCTTCCTATGACTTTGGCGGTTATATTGGTTATTCCCGCCAAATTACAAATCGTCCTTGCCGTTCCTCCGGCAATAACGCCTCGTCCCTTTATTGCGGGTTTTAACATAATTCTGGCGGCGCTGTATTTCGCTTCCACCCTGAAAGCGATAGAACCGTCACCGGTTATGGGGATTTCGATTAATTTTTGCTTTGCCTGTCTGACCGCCTTATCGACAGCCATGGTAACGTCAGAACCCTTGGCGATTCCCACCCCAACTTTTCCTTTTTTGTTTCCGATAACCACCACCGCGCGAAAACTGAAACGCCTTCCGCCTGTCGCCATGCGAGCAGTTCTTCTTACTTCCAACAGTTTTTGTTCAAATTCCGGCTGCTCCGCAGGGTCTTTAGACTTGGAAAAACCGTCTCTTCTGCGCCCTCTTCCGATATTGAATTCTTTTTTTGGTTTTTTTATTTCTTCAGTCATTTTATTTTATCCATTCGATTACCTCAGGATAATACTGAGTCGCATCGAAGCATTAAAATTTTAATCCTCCTTTTCTTGCGCCCTCCGCAAGTGCTTTTATTCGACCATGATATTTGTACCCGCCTCTGTCGAAAACCACTTTTTCGATTTTCTTCTCAGCGGCTTTTTTTGCCAATAACTCGCCGACCTGTTCGGCGACTTTTGACTTTTGACTTTTAACTTTTGACTTTATCTCCATGTCACTGGCAATGACCATTGTTTTTCCTTTTTGATCGTCAATCAACTGACAATAAATATGTCTATTGGAACGAAAAACGCAAAGACGGGGAATCGAAACCGTACCTTTTATTTTTGCCCTAACCCGCCTGTGACGAATAAATCTTTTTGTTGTTTTGTTGTTTTTCATGTTTTTACGCAGAACTAACCGCTTTCTTGCCCGCCTTTCTTCTTACGATTTCTTTTTCGTATCTGATTCCCTTGCCTTTATACGGTTCAACTTTTCTCTTTAATCTTATGTTGGCGGAAATCTGACCGACCAAGTGTTTATCCGTTCCGGAGACAATAATTGCGTTTTTTTCCACCTTAAATTCGATTCCCTTGGGTGCTTCAATCTCGACGGGATGGGAAAAACCTAGACTCAAAACAAGCTTATTCCCGTTTACCGCGGCCTTATAACCAACGCCCTCAAATAGAAGTTTTTTCTCGAATCCCTTGCTTACACCAAGAATCATATTATTGATTAAGGCCTGATTCGTACCCCACAATGCGGAATCTCCTTTTTTGTTTTTTTTCAAATTTATCAGTAAATTATTTTCTTTGACTTCCGCGGAGATTTCCGAAATCAACTCCCTGGAAAGCTCTCCCTTGGGTCCTTTTATTGTAATTAAATTATTGTTGACTTTCACGTCAACGCCATCCGGGATTCTGATAATTTTTTTACCGATACGACTCATATTTTTACCAAATAACAAATAAGATCTCTCCGCCCGTGTTTTTCCTTTTGGCATCGCTTACGGTCATTATCCCCTGCGATGTAGATAATATCACCATACCCCTTTCTCTGGAAATTCTATTGAGTTCTTTTTTGGGCACGTAAATTCTCTGACCGGGCATACTTATTCTTTTTAATCCCTGAATAACTGGTTTTTTACATCTTTCGTCTTTATATTTCAAAACAACTTCTATTTTTTTATCCGTTGTTTTGCCCTTTTTCGATACCGCGCCCAAATACTTCTCGTTATTTAAAATATTTGCCAATTCGAATTTTATTTTCGAAAAAGGAAAATCCACGGTTTTGTGACCAACCGCCTGAGCATTGCGAATACGTGTTAACATGTCGGAAATTGGATCTACCATGATGATTTTTTAATTCCGGGAATTTCTCCCTTATTGGCTAATTCTCTGAAACAAATACGACATAAACCGAACTTACGCATATATCCGTGCCTTCGGCCGCATCGAAAACATCTGCGAATCGTGCGCGTGGAAAATTTCGGTTTCTTATTTGCTTTTGCGATTTGAGATGTTTTAGCCATGTTAATTATTTATCTTTTTTAATCGGAAAGCCCAATAGCCTGAAAAGTTCCAATGCTTCTTCTTTGGATTTCGCATCAGTGTTAATGGTCACCTCCAACCCGAAAATTTTCTTGATTTCTTCCTGAGAAATTTCGGGAAAAATAATATGTTCTTTTATTCCAATAGTGAGATTTCCCGATTTATCGACTGATTTCGATTCTAACCCCCTAAAGTCTCTGGTTCTGGGAAGAACAACGTTTATCAAGCGATCGATAAAATCAAACATCATCTTTCCTCTTAGCGTTACCTTGTAACCGACAACCATCCCCTCTCTTACTTTGAATGCGGAAATCGCTCTCTTGGCAATCGTAGCAACCGCCTTTTGTCCGGTAATTGTCGCAAGATCTCTGGCTACCAGCTGCTGAACCTGTTCATCTCTTAAAACACTGCCAACGCCAACGTTAACCACTACCTTTCTTATCTTGGGAATAGATAAATTATTTCGGTAACCGAATTTTTCTTTCATTAACGAAATTATTTCTTTTTTGTATTTTTCTTCAATCATATTATATTTCCTGTCCGCATTTTTTACAGGCTCTTACTTTTTTTTCGCGGCCACCGGATATCAATCGATATCCTATTCTTGTCGGCTTTTTACATTTTGGACAAATTAATTTCACGTTTGAAGCGCTCATGGCGCGAGAAACCTCCACTCTTTGTCCTTTTTCTCCGCTTTTTTTCGGCCTGACGTGTTTTTTTACAATATTAAGATTTTCCACCATCAATTTGTTGTCTTTGGGAAAAACTTCCACGACTTTACCGCTTTTATTCTTGTCTTTGCCGGAAATTATTAAAACCGTATCTCCGTTTTTTATTTTCATACTTATAAATTAAATCACTTCCGGAGCAAGTGAAATTATTTTCACAAAACCCCTGTCTTTTAATTCTCGGGGTACCGGTCCGAAAATTCTGTTTCCCTTCGGTTCTTTTCCGTCCAAAATTACCGCGGCATTATCGTCAAAACGGATATAGGTTCCGTCTTTTCTGCGATAAGCCTTTCTTTGCCTGACGATTATCGCTCTTACTATTTCTTTCTTTTTGACAATTTTTCTCGGTTCTGCCAGTTTTACCGAGGCAACAATAATATCTCCGATTTGTGCGTATCTTCTCCTGGTTCCTCCGAGCACTCTAATCACACGGATTGCTTTCGCTCCGGTATTGTCGGCGATTTTTAAATTTGTTCCTACTTGAATCATGGTAATTTAAATTACAAAACTACCCATTTTTTTTCTTTGGAAATCGGTTTCGATTCCTGAATCGTTACTTTGTCTCCAGTTTTGTATTTATTCTCCGGATCATGGGCTTTGTATTTTTTGGATGTCCTGTATCTTTTTTTGTATGCCGGATGCTGTTTTATGTCTTCCACGGAAACCACAACGGTTTTATCCATCTTGTCGGAAACAACCACTCCCTTCAATATTCTCTTGTTTATTTTATTTTCCTGGTTCATTTTCTTTTAATATGGTTAATATTTTTGCGATGTCTTTCTTTGTTTGATGAAACTCTCTGATATTTTTAACTTTTCCGCTTGCCAAATTAAATCTCATCTCTCTAAGTTTTTCTCTTAGGGCGGCCAGATTATCTCTGAGCTCTTTTTTTGTTTTTTGTCTTATTTCTTTTATCTTCATAAATGATTTTATCTTTGTACAAATTTTGTCTTAATCGGAAG
>JAUYCU010000036.1 GCA_030692145.1 bacterium | reverse complement strand
CTTTGTTTTATCCATTTTGCCCGATAGCTGACGATTTTTGGCAAATGCTCCGGCATTCCGCTAAAATCGATTTCCACAACAGGCAAAACAATCGGTCTCCTATTCCCGATTAACGAAACATTGAATTCCCTGCCATCGATGAATTCCTCAACCAATGCTTCTTGTTTGTGTAAATTGACAATATGGTCCACTTCCTCTTTAAGCTGTTCTTCATTGCTCACCACCGAACGCTCCCTGATACCAACACTCCCGTCTTCCCTTATCGGTTTCACAATCATTGGAAATTTCAAATCCGGGTCAAGTTTTCTCTCCGCGGATGTAAATACCTGAAATTTCGGCGTTAAAACATTGTTGAAAGTCAGAATATCTTTTGCTCTGGCCTTGTTCTGGCAAAGCGCAAGCGTAAAATAATTATTGCCCGTATAAGGAACATTGAGAATGTCGAACATCGCGGCAACGTGCGGCTCCAAATTATAATCGTCCCTAAAGCCAGTATCGCACAGATTGAAAACCACATCCGGCCTTTCCGCACGAATCTGGTAATAAGCATCATCGCTTAAGGGAAAAATTTTAAGTTCGTGAAGATTGCCAATTGCTTTTTTAATACCAAGAGCATCATTGATATTCCCCCTACCATAGGCCGAATCTTTCCCGTTTCCCTGCTTTGAGTTATTCCCTCCCGAATCGCTGATATTTCTGGTCAAAATTAAAATTTTCATATTTGAAATTTAATTATTCTCCTGACTTCATTTTAACAGAATTCCGCAAAAATAAAAACCGTTCGCAAGAAAATGGTTTTTTATTTTAGTCATTCTATATCAGTTTGAAGCTTGCCAAAATGTTGTCGAAAATTTCCACTTGTTTTTGCGAAGGAATAAAATCGGCTTGCTTTGGCAGTTCGGTTGACCAGACTTCGCTCAAAAAATATCTGACAATCATAAAAATATTTTCTCCCGTATCGTCTCTGAAACAATAAAGTATCGCTCCCTCTCCCTCGGCTCCCATTTCATATTTCAAACCTCTCAAGTTTCCGGATACAAACGGCTCGGCAATTTCTTCTATTGTATTATTGGCATTATCACATTCACTGATATCTTTTTTGAAGACGATTTTTATGTCTTCGGCCAATCCCAAGTCTGCTCCATCTTTCAGGCTGTATTTATGAAAATTCTTTAAGGTATGTGTTAATGTCGTATTTACGGCATCCAGTTTGAAAATATCTCTCGGATACTCTATTTCAAAGCCCAATGTATCGTTTCTACAGGTTTCGTTTACGTCCTTATCTTGAGTCGAGGTACGAACATCGTTCGTTAATTCCGCTACTCCTGCGGAAATTTTTTCGATATCGTTAAGCATAAAAATAATTCCGACAATCATCAACGCTATCAATAGTCCCGACACAATCAAACCCACAAGGAATAGTCCCCTTGGGGTCTTTTTCGATTTCGCATATTTGAACATCGCCTCCAGAACATTGGCCTGGCTCCAACCTTCCTTTAAAAGGGTATTCCTTATTTGTGAATCCGAATGGCCGAGCTTCCGACATTCCTGGATATAGTTAATAAGTTCTTTATTTACCATAAAACATTTAGAAAACAATGATTATGATTTAATTTTAGCGCCGATTAAAAATTCTCACAAGCGATTATTGGTTTTTCAATTCCCGCAAAGCATCCGCGGCAATCCATTGCGCGGTTTTATTATTGATTTTTAAAATCTCTTTAGCGGTTTTGAGCGCGTGTTTTTTCAGATTGTTGTTTTTCTTCCCCGTCTGCCGCAAGGCCCAGTTCACCGCCTTTTTCACAAAATTCCTTTCGTCATCGGAATATTTTTTGATTATCGGAAAAAATTTGATAAATTCCTTGTCCGGAGTTTTTTTATCGTGCCAAGCCAAGCAAGCCATTAATGCAAATCCCGCCCTTTTGACAAATTCTTCTTTTCTTTTCGGCCATTCGCTGATTTTCTTCCAGGCAAAATCGGTTTTATCGAACAGATTCATACAAACCTGGTCACAAATATCCCAGGAATTAAAACATTTTACCCATTCTTCAATTTGTTTTTCCGAAACTTTTTGCGGCTCGTCAATCATCGAAGCCAGAATTCTCGCTTCGTGAATTTTGCTTTTCCATAAATCCAGTGCCAGCTTATGATTCTTGCCCAGTTTCTTTGCCAAACTTCTCAAAACCGGAATTTTTACTCCCAAGGCATATTTTATATCAATGCCAAAACGCGACATTCCCACCCTATCTTTGGGATTGGAATTTTTCTTTAAGTGGTTAATAATTTCTCTAGTGATCATTATTTAATTATAACATTCGATTTGTAAATTCCGAAAATTTATATTATGATAAAGACAATTGCGGAATGAATCTTTCCGAGCAAATCTGCGGGATCATCTAATGGTAGGATACACGGCTCTGAACCGTGGCATCTTGGTTCGAATCCAAGTCCCGCAGATTTGCTCGGAAATAGGTTCTGCGCCCAAGACGCATCCGTCCTTTGGCGGAGAATCCAAGTCCCGCAGCCGTTGTAATAAATTATATGGCTCGTTTTTTGTTTTCCAAATTCAATCCTAAATCAATCGTCGTTACTGCGGTTGTTTTTCTGCTCGTTTTGATTACGGGACTATTTTTTATTGCGCGTAACGACAATGCTTTTATGTTAGAAAATAACGCTGAGCCGAAAAAGGTTCCCATGCCAACGGAAATCAACGCCAATTTCCTAACCCAGATTAAAGAATGCTTTATTCCCATCACGGCTGTATACGGATACACATTGCGCATTTCGTCCGGTTTTCGTACAGTAGCAGAACAGGACCAGCTTTATAATCAGGGACGAACCGTAAACGGGCATATCGTCACCGAAGCACAAGGAGGCAAAAGTATTCATAACTTCGGTTTTGCAGTAGATATAGTTGACCGCTGGAAAGAATATGATATTGATTGGGAAAAAATCGGAAGAATGGCTGAGTATTGCGGTCTTGAACATGGCGATGAAGGCGATATCTCTCATTTTGAAATTCGGGATGGGCTTACCACTGCACGGTTTGCGGCCGGCAGAAGACCATTGGTGCGCATACTGCCTTGTGCGATTATGAATGAACGCGCACAAGTAAATCAGTCATTAACGCTTAAAGACCTGCAAAATTGCGGTGCGCCAAAGTTTTAAATATGCGCAAGACAATACTGAAAACTAAATTCGTAATAAGCTTCATGCTCATGGTGGCGCTTCTGCCGCCGATTTTTTCCGTTTCGGCGCAGGACAACAGCGCCCTACAACAGGCAGAAAACGAAAAAATCCAGCTTCAGCAACAGCTCGACGAAATCGAAAAACAAATTATCCAGTACGAAGAACAGCTTAAGACCATCACTGGCCAGAAAAATACCCTGCAGAACAAAATAAAACAATTACAAAACCAGCAAGCCGCTTTAAATTTACAGATTAAGGCCACTAATTTACAAATTGCACGTCTCGACACCCAACTTAAACAAACCCAGTTCTCTATTGATGAAAACATAGCCAGAATTGAGCAATATCAGGAACAAATGGCACAAATTATCCGCACCATAGACGAATACGACAATTATCCACTTATGTATACGATTATCGACAAGGACAATTTATCCGATGCTTTCGACGAAATAGAAAGACGCTCACAGGTTTTTACAGGATTAAAAGATGTATTAAGCAAGGTTCAGGAAACGAAAAAACAACTGGATCAACAAGCGGAAATTTTATCCGATCAACAGGACGAAGCGAAAAATCTTTTGTCCGTAAAAATATTACAGCAGCAAAAATTGTCAGGCTCAGTAGGCGAGCAAAGGAATCTGCTCCAACAAACCAAAGGCGTGGAAAAAAACTACCAGACGGTTTTAACCGACAGCAAAAAGAAGGCAGCGGAAGTCCGTACCCGCCTTTACCAACTACTTGGAGTGAGCACGCAAATCACTTTTGGAGAAGCGGTTAAAATTGCACAGTGGGCTTCGGAACAAACCGGGGTAAGAATTGCTTTTTTATTGGCAATTTTAACCCAGGAATCTAATCTCGGCAAAAATGTCGGCACCTGCAACCGTCCTGGCGACCCGCCGGAAAAAAGCTGGAAAGTGGTTATGAAGCCCAGCCGCGACCAGCAGCCATTTTTGGCAATAACCGCGGAACTGGGAATGGACCCGAACACAACTCCGGTTTCCTGCCCGATGCGCGACAGCAAGGGAAATCGCATCGGCTGGGGCGGGGCAATGGGACCCGCGCAGTTCATACCATCAACCTGGATGGGTTACAAAAACAAGGTTACGGAAATTACCGGCATGTTGGCGAATCCTTGGGATATCCGCGATGCTTTTATCGCCGCGGCAATCAAGCTTAAAGCCGGCGGCGCAGGTTCAGTAAGCGGAGAATGGGCTGCGGCAATGCGTTATTTTTCCGGTTCCACGAATACCAAATACAGGTTTTATGGAGACAGCGTTGTGGCATTGGCGGCTCAATATCAGAACGATATTGATACTTTAAATGCACAATAAAAATTTTCAATGCATATTTAATTTGAATAACAAAAAGCCCCGCTTAGCGAGGCAAACCCGCCTACGCCAAGACTACGGCGGGCGAAGGAGGAAAAATGCCGAAAGTGGCACTGCACATTTTTGAAAGAGAGTCTAAGGGAGAAAAAGAATATCGCGCTGTGATACAAACCGGAGAAAATCTCCAGCCCGTGTCCCTGGGAATAATCGTCTATCAAGACGAAATGGAAGTAGATTCCAAAGACACCGAAGATATGAGAAAAGCAACCAGGCAACTGAAAGAAAAAGCAAAAACCTGGACCCGGGAACAAAAAGACGAAAACGGCGATCCCATATTTGTTCACAACATCGATATCAATCCCTACGGCTAACCCCCCACCTTTACGAAGGTGAGGGGTTTATCTTGCCCTGCACCTATCTTAGCAACGTTTTTTAAATAATTTCATCCAAAGCCGTAAGGCGTGTTCGCCCCTAACTAATATCCCTAGATTGCCACAATCCGAGATGAGTGTAGGGTTTTTACCTTAAAATATTGACAAATTATGCCAATATGCTATAATTATATTGTGGGATAATATCCTACTAAATTTCGCACTTTGAAAGGAGTTAAACAATGAAAAACATTCTCAAGTCGAAGGTCGTGTCTGAAGTCATCGCCTGCTTGATCGTTTTCCTGTTCATCGCCGCCTACTGCAACATCGGTTACTATGCCGGCAAGAGCTACGTCAACGCCGTCGATAAGATGGAGCGCGGCGAACAGCTGAATGCTTTCCAGAAATTCCAGAACCAGGTTCACTGGTACGATGCGTTCAGCTCCGACAAGAAGGACAAGATCGATCGAGATTTGACGATGGCGATCTCAATTGCTCTCTGGCCGTTGCCCCTGCTTATCAGTTTTATCGTCGTCGTTTTCAAGTTCGTTTTTCTCGGCGGATTCTTCCGTCTCATCGCCGGTTTTTTCAAGAAAATCTTTTGACCCGGCCCACAAAAGCCCGCGTTAACCTCAAGGTTGGCCCGGGCTTTTTCTTGTCTTGACAAAGATTTGACAATATGCTATGTTTTGAATATCTTGAATTTCTGAACAAAAAGGAGGTTCTTTAAAAATGAATATCATAAGAGCTATCTTTAAGGGAATTTGTGACTCAATCCTTTTTCTGGTCTCGCTTATCATCAGGAATCCGAAGAGAAAAACCCAAAGAGCTGTCCTGTTCTATTTTTTTTGGTTTATTGCTCTCGGTGCTTTTTTCTTTCTGCTCGCATTGGCAGAACCTATCGTTGGCTTCGAAATTGCTGCTTTTCTGTGTTTGCCTACGAGCATCTTCTTTATGATGTTTGTTCTTTATTCTGTTCTGTATGTGCCGATAACCATCTACGGAGAAAACATTGATGATTATTTGGACGGACTCGACGACGAACATTGGCCGTGCTGACCGCAACAGGTTCCAAGCAAAAAAACTAAAGCCCGCGTTAACCCCAAGGTTGGCCCGGGCTTTTTCATTTCTAAGATACAAAAAGAGGCATTTTCCTGAAAAGAAAAATGCCTCCGATTTTAATCTACTCCTTAATCCTCACTTTTATCCGAAAGGAATAAACTTGGTCCATAACGAACTTGCCTTCTGTAAAATTCTTATTCTTGAGCAGATACTCGCCTTCGTGTCGATGGTCGAAAGCATCCGACCCTACGGCTTCCAATTTTCTTTGTTCTCCGGTTAAGTGTTCTCCTGTTGGGGCTAGAACCCAATATCGTCCTTCTTCGCGAATACTTTTTACTTCCCTAAGAATATTAATACGCGCCACAGGTATCGTTGATAAGGCATTTTGAATTTTTCTCTGCGCCTCTCCTCTTGTCAAAAAACAAGAATCTCCTTTGTCGCTGATGCTGAAAACCCGGGTTCCGGCAATGTCATAAAAAATTACGTATCTCATTATGGTCTCTTTTCTTTTCAAGTTGCTGATACAAATATAGGATATAACCGAATAATTGTCAAGGCGCATTTAGCCGTTGTATATTGACCTCTTGCTTTTATGTTTGTATAATGAATTCACAATTAAACACTGCGCAGGGGTGAAAAATCCCTCGCTAAGCCTAAACCAATTTTAGACAACGAGGGACTACGGATACTTTCACCCGCCTCGTTGTTTTTTGATTAAGAAATAATAATTGAAAAATAATTAGAATTATATTAATATATAGAATATGTCATTAGCAATAAATATCACAACCCCAGAAGGTATAGTTTTGGCGGCAGATAGTCGTCAAACTTATCGCAATAGAAAGGGCATGGCCAGAATTGGGTCAGATTCTGCATCTAAGATTTTTCTTATTAATGATAGAGTAGCCGTTGCGGTTACTGGTTTAGCATTTTTGCCGGAAGATGGTACACCTAAAAATATTAGTAAATTTATTGAACAATTTAAGCGCGAAACGGGCGTTGAAAAATTGTCCGTTAGAGAAGTGGCTGAAAAACTTCAATATCTTTTCGACAAGAAATTCAACTGGCGAGAACAATTAGAGAAATTACCCGACCAGCTAAGAGAAAATTTTACAAAACAAGGTTTTGAAGTTATCGAAATAAAAAAAGAACAGTATAATGTTAAATTCAAGATAAAGGATAAGATGGGAAATATAAAAGAAGGCATTGCACCCATTGAGGGATTAGTTTTGTTTATTGCTGGTTATAACTCAAGCGGTTCTCACGAGGTATATAATGTCTATATTCCCGGAGAAATTATAAAAATGCGAGATAGTAATGAAAAAGGTAAAGAATATGGGGCAAATTGGATTGGTCAAACAGATGTTGTTTCAAGGATTATTAAAGGTTGGGACGCAAGAATATTCAATGTCGCCTTTGTTAACGAAGCGATAAAACAAAAAAAACAAGAAGAGATTGAAAAACAATTAAATAATCTTGAATATGCTATTAATTGGGGGACGATGCCATTGCAAGATGCGATTGACTTTAGTGTTTTAGTGATTCAAACCACGTCTGCAATTCAAAGATTTTCAGATGGCATTCTAGCTGATCCAGGCGATATCCCTGGAGTAGGCGGACCCATAGATGTTTTAGTTTTGACGCCCGATGGGCCAAAATGGATTAAGCAAAAAGAATTAAAAATTGGTTAACAAAATTCTTACGAGGTTCAGCCTCGTAAAATTTCTCTCCTTCCCCGCCATTCCCCAAGCCAGTCGAGTTTTAATTTTTTGATTTCTATTGACCTCTTTAGATAAAAGATTATAATAAAGGTATGATAATTAATTAGGAGGAGATAAAATTATGGGAAAAGAAGGAAAAATCGAAAAACCAAAAGAAGAAATTTTATGGGAAAGCTCGAGCGGATATAAAGAACCAAAAGATTTTGCTTTAGGGTGTATTGAAATGATCCTTGAAAAAAGAAAAGAGGGAGAAACATGGAAACAACCAGCAGAACTAAACAAAATAGTTGAGTATTGGCACTATTTCGATAAAGACACCCAAGATTTAATTCTATCCGCAATTCCCGAAGTCGCTCCTTATCTGCTAAAAACGAAATTATCAGAATTACACAAAGAGGAAGAATAATTCTACTTGAAACAAGAAAGACACACGCGCATTTGTGTGTCTTTTTTAAATATTAATTTTTTATTCCCCCACCACTCCTCAAGCCATTCGAGAATAAAAAAAGCCCCGCGCGAAAGCACGGGGCCTTCGTTTCGCGGGGCGAATTACGCCTTGAAACTGGAAATTGTGTGGACTTCGAGTACGCTACGTACCTCGGACACGCCCGGAAGCTTTTTCTTCGCAAGCTCCTCGGCGATTTTGTTCAGATACTTCTCATAGGCGTACACTTGTCCTTTTCTGATGAATTTGTTCACAGGATAAACGTGAAACCAGCAAACCTTCAGCGGCGTGTGAAAGTTATGAATAACTATTTTACCGTCGCTGAGATACCGAATGCTTTGGGACTCTGCTCTAGGATTGGGGTTGTCGCGCCAGGGGAACATCTTGTCGATTTCACGAATTTCATTCGCCAGTTGAGCCACGTCGGGCTCGAAAGCGTAATCCGCAAATTCGAAAGCTATTGATCCACACACATCATAGCGCCTTTTTCCCTCGAAGAAATCGACAATTCGATTCCTCTGAATCCAGCGATCCCAGTTCGATTCCGATGTTAAGGTTCTCATCGAGAAACCTCCTTTGTAAATTTAGCTCTTTCAAGCTATGCTATAATTATAGCATATTTACAGGTTTTGTCAATACTTTATTTTCCCCACCATTCCCCAAGCCAGTCGGCGAGATAAGACTTGACAGAAAATTGATGATATGCTATTCTGTTTTTAGATCTTACGAAAGGAGAAAAACGATGAACGAAGTCGTAAAAGAGGCAATCGCGGGCTCAATCGGTCCCTTTGTCGTATTGCTTCTGGCTATCCCGCACCTTATTTTAAGAATTCTCGGACTGAAAGGTTTCTTTTTTATCGTTCACACTCATGAGAGTGGTGACCCTACCGATGCTTTCATCTTCCACCCGCGCAAAGAAATCCTCAAAAAAAAGACCAAATAGTCCAGTCGCAGCGGCCCCGCTCAGCGGAGCCGCTTTTTTATTTTCCCACCATTCCCCAAGCCATTCGAATTGTTAAAAATCGTCCATTCGATTTCACTCAGGACGATTTTTTGGTAAAATGAAATTATTATGAATAAGCAACCCACAAAAAGATATCATTTGATTTTAGATGCTATTGATGTAAAAGTTGAATATTTAACAGATAAAGATTTTTTAGAAGAATTCTTAAA
>JAUYCU010000016.1 GCA_030692145.1 bacterium | reverse complement strand
AAAAGGAATTGTTTTGGGCAGGTTTGTCGGAGACAGTGAAATTGAATATCCGGAATGGGGCAAGAAAACTAGCTGGTATGATTTATTTATTTCTTTATTGAAAGACAAAAATATTCCGGTTGCGGAATTTCCCAACTTCGGTCACTTGGAAGAACAGCGAAAAGCATTCAAAATTTTAAGAAAAGCATCGAATAAAGCCAAAACGATTTACGGCGAGAAGCTGTTTTTGGCTTTGCCGGTCGGAGCAATGGCGATTTTAAATGCCGTACCCGAAAAACCGTCTCTCAAATTTTTAGAGCAAGCAGTTGAATAATTTTTAAAAATAAAATAGAATAAGTTGTGATCTTTGAAAGTCAACTAAGCCCGCCAATGGCGAGGCAAGGAGGTAAAATTGGAAAAAAGAATATCGAAAGAGGGATACTATTTAGGTCTTGCTCAAGGGGCGGCAAAAAGAGCAGTTTGTTTCAGGCGTTTTTCCGGAGCGGTTATTGTTAAGGAAGATCAGATTGTTTCAACTGGATATACCGGTTCGCCGAGAAAAACGCTGGATTGTTTTGAGCGAGAATTCTGTCTTCGGGACAAACTTGAGATTCCCTCGGGCCAGAGATATGAATTGTGCGCCAGCGTTCATGCCGAACAAAATGCCCTCATTAACGCCGGAAGAGCGGGAGTAAGCTTTTTAGGCGGAGACATTTATATCTTCGGTCAAACCCGAGACGGAAAGCCAATCGATGCCTTTCCGTGTTTCATCTGCAAAAAAATGATTATTAACGCGGGATTGAAAAGAGTCATCTGTTCGACAAAAGAGGGCGGGATGCGCGTTTTCATTGTAGAGACATGGATAGAAGAATGGAAAGATCGTAGGCGGAATATTACTGACGATGATGTTCAGTACGGAAAGGGTCTTAAAATCAACAAATAAGAATCGCCCCCGCAATGCGGGGGCTTTTTTTATTGAGATAAAAATGATAAGATAAAATTAATGAAAAACTACAAACCAACAATCGGATTGGAGATTCATGTCGAGCTTAAAACCAAAACAAAGATGTTTTGCGATTGCCTTAACGACCCATTGGAAAGAAATCCGAACGTGAATATTTGCCCAATATGTACTGCCCAGCCCGGTTCTTTGCCTGTAATCAACAAAGAGGCAGTCGAGAGCGTAATTAAGACGGGCCTGGCTTTAAATTGCCAAATTAACGAAAAAAGCTGGTTCGAAAGAAAGAATTATTTTTACCCTGATTTGCCCAAGGGATATCAAATATCCCAATATGAGGCGCCGTTATGCAAAGAAGGATATTTGGAAATTCCTTCGACAAGCTCAGGACAAGCGAAAAAAATCAAGATTCGCAGAATTCATCTTGAAGAGGATACGGGTAGATTAATTCACGACCAGGAAAAGGATTCATCGTTGGTGGATTATAACCGCGCAGGAGTACCCT
>JAUYCU010000001.1 GCA_030692145.1 bacterium | reverse complement strand
CGGGCCGGGGTTCCCATTCACCCTTAACGCATTTCACGTAGAACGGTTTCTCGTTCTTAGTGATTCGCGCAACCAGGTAAATGACGACTTCCAGACAACCGATAGTGAATTTAAACACGAATACACCTCCAATTAAGAATGACGAGTCTCATGACCTGCCGGTTCCTTTCAGGGAACTATTGTAATTATACACCCTAAGGTTAAATTTGTCAATAGTTGGTAAGAATTTGTGCTGAATTTAAAAGCGAGGCCCCGCAGCTGCGGGGCCTCGCAAATAGATTCACGTATTTTATCTTATTCTTTTATTGGTTTTTTGGCGGGTTCTTTTTCTGCTTCCAAAATCGGTTTCAATGCCATTCTGTATTCCGAGGGCTTAATGGAAATAATTTTGAATTCATATTTTTTGCCCAGTTCCAGAGTTTCTTTCATTTTCTTTTCCGTGCCGAATTCGGAAATGTGCGCCAGTCCTTGAATGTTTTTGTCCAGTTTTATGAAAATTCCGAAAGGATTGAATTTCGTCGCTTCGCCTTTGACGATTTGCCCGATTTCGTATTTATCTTTGATTTTTTCCCAAGGATTGTCTTTCATCGCCTTGGTGGATAGAGAAACTTTGTCGCCGTCGATTTCCACTATTTTTGCTTTTACCTTATCGCCAACATTGAAAAATTCCGCAGGGTTATCAATAATCTGCCAGTCGATTTCCGAAATATGAATCAGTCCTTCGAGTTCGTCGAATTTTATAAATACCCCGAAATCGACAATTCCCGTCACAATTCCTTCAACTACGTCTCCGGATTTGTATTTTTCTAAAGCTTTTTTCAGTTTTTTCTCTTCGGTTGCTTTTTCCGAAACAATCAATTTTTTCTCGCGCGGATCGAGGTCAATGATTTTTAAATTAAGGGTTTTATCCACCAGTTTGTTCAGTTCCAAGAGAATTTTTTGTTTGTTTCCGCCTTCAACGCGGGGGTAGTGAGCGGAAGAAAGCTGGGATACCGGCATAAACGCCTCGATTTTTTCGATTTCCACCATCAATCCACCCTTGTTCGCTTTCAGCACTTTTGCTTCAATGGTTTCGCCGCTTTCCATTTTATCTCTGAGGTTTTGCCATTTTTTCTCTTCGCCTGCCTTAAGTAGTGAAACTTCGGCATAACCATCTTCGTTTTCGATATTGATGATTTTGACGGAGATTAATTCTCCCGGCTTGACGCCTTTAAATTCTTTGGGATTCAGTCTCATTTCTTTCCCCAAAATAATTCCGGTTTTGAAATTTTTCAAATCCAAAAAAATCATCGAAGGTTTTATGCCGACCACGGTTGCTTCGATTACGTCTCCGATTTTCGGTACATTAAAAGGAATCTTGGAAATAAGATCTTCCATTAAAGTTGTTTTCTTTTCGATTGCTGTTTTCATATTTTTTAAAGTATATAGCACAATTAATTTTTTGGCAATATCTTCGATGTTTGTTGAAGAAATTTTTTTATGCTAAAATAAAAATATATGAAAATTGCTTGGTATGGCCAGAGCTGTTTTAGGCTCATAATTAAAGTTAATGGTGGCGAAAAAATAACGCTTTTTATCGACCCGTTCGATAAAGAAACGGGATTGACTCCTCCTAGGGGCAATGCCGATATTATTATTTGTTCGCATGGTCACCACGACCACAACAACACTAAATCTTTAAGCGGTACTCCTTTTGTAATCGACGGTCCGGGAGAATATGATGTCAAAAAGGTATATGTCAAGGGAATTTATTCTTTTCATGACGATAAAAAAGGAGAAGAGCGTGGCATCAATACGATTTCGGTTATTGAGGCGGAAGATTTGAAAATTTGTCATTTAGGAGACTTGGGCCAGAAAGAACTTTCCGATATTCAATTGGAAAAAATCGGAGAAGTGGATATTTTGATGGTTCCAGTTGGCGGAAACTTCACCATTGACGGAAGTGAGGCAGTGAAGATAATCAATCAAATCGAACCGAAGGTAATTATTCCTATGCATTACAAAATACCCGGAGTTTCCCTAAAACTGGATGGATTGGAAAAATTCCTGAAAGAAATCGGCGTAGAAAAAGAAACAATGGAAGAATTAACAATCCAACAAAAAGACCTAACCGAGGAGAAGATGAAAGTTGTGGCAATGAAACCATTATGAGTTTAATCGAAAAAATTCAAAATCAGTCAAGAAAAAAAAGATTGATAATTCTTTGGGTTTCGACCGCAGCGGTGATGGTAATCGTTTTGTTAATTTGGTTTTTTTCTTTTTCCCGAAACCTGGGCAAACTTAAAGAAAATAACAAAGAAGCCGATAAGAGTAATTTACCATCTTTATTTGAGAGCATAAAAAAAGATTTTTCCGTCTTTAAGGGGATATTCAACGCGAGCGTAAAAGAAATAAAAGATATCGAAATTCAAACCAATGAAGGACAAAAATAAAAATAAAGATAAAAACAATAACGAGAATAATAACGATAAACTTATTGCGGCAAAGAATTCCGAAAACATGAAAGGAATTCAGCTTCGGGAAATCAGTCAAGAAATGAAGGAATCGTATTTGGATTACGCGATGAGCGTGATTATGTCTCGTGCAATTCCCGATGCCAGAGACGGGTTGAAGCCGGTACATCGGAGAATTTTGTATTCCATGCACGAAATGGGATTGACTGCGGGCGCAAAATACAGAAAATCGGCAAATGTTACCGGTATCACTATGGCCTATTATCATCCGCACGGAGACCAGGCAATTTATGATGCTTTGGCGAAAATGGCCCAAGATTTTTACATGCGCTATCCTTTGGTTGATGGCCAGGGCAACTGGGGAAGCGTTGACGGAGACGCTCCGGCGGCACAGCGTTATACCGAGTGCCGTTTATCAAAAATCGGTGAGGAAATGCTTAACGACATCAATAAAGAAACCGTCGATTGGATAGATAATTACGATGGCGTGAGAAAAGAGCCAATGGTATTGCCGTCTCCTGTGCCGAATTTGCTTTTGAACGGGACTTTGGGTATCGCCGTGGGCATGGCAACAAGCATTCCGCCACATAATCTTGGTGAATTGATTGACGCAGTTTGTTGTCTTATCGAAGAGCCGAAGGCAACCATAGAGGACCTTTTTAAATTTATCAAGGGACCGGATTTTCCCACAGGAGGAGAAATTTACAACAAAAAAGAAATTATCCAAGCCTATGTTTTCGGTCGTGGTCCGATAATGACCAGGGCAAAGGCGGAAATTGTCGAAGAAAAAGGAAAATTAAGGGTTATTATTTCCGAGCTTACCTATCAAACCAATAAGTCAGTTCTTCTGGAAAGAATCGCCGAACTTGTGAAAGACAAGAAAATCGATGGCATAAGAGATATTCGTGATGAGTCGGATAAAGACGGTATCAGAATCGTAATCGAGTTAAGAAATGATGCTTATCCGCAAAAAATTCTCAATAAGCTTTACAAATATACAGAATTACAGAAGACTTTCCATTTGAATTGTATTGCCTTGGTTGACGGGATTCAGCCACAAACCTTATCGTTAAAACAACTTCTTTCCCAGTTTATCGAGCATCGACAAACGGTTGTCACGCGCAGATTGAAATACGATTTGGCGCGTGCCCAAGAAAGAGTGCATATTCTCGAAGGACTCGCAAAGGCGCTGAAAAATATCGATAAGGTTATTGCGATAATCAAAAAATCGAAAGACAAGGAATCGGCAAAAGAAGGATTAATGAAGTCGTTCAAATTGACCGAGATTCAGACAGTGGCGATTTTGGAAATGAAACTGCAAACCCTGGCTGCGTTGGAGCGCCAGAAAATACTCGATGAATTGGAAGAAAAGCTGAAGTTGATAAAAGAAATCGAAAGCATGCTGGCGAGCCCGAAAAAAATTCTCAAAACGGTTAAGGATGAACTTATTGAGATTAAGACAAAATACGGCGACGAAAGAAAAACCAAGGTGTTTACCTCAAAAGTTGGTGAATTTGCCGAAGAAGATCTGATACCCGACGAAGAAACAATCGTTACGGTAACCAATACAAGCTATATCAAAAGAATTAACCCTAAGGCTTACAAGGCGCAAAGGAGGGGCGGCAAAGGAATTCTGGGAATTAAAACTAAGCAAGAAGATTTTGTCGACCACTTCTTTGCCTGCTCCACGCACGACGATTTGTTGTTTTTCAGTGATCGCGGCAAAGTTTACCAAACTAAAGCCTATGAAATACCCGAAGCAACCAGGGTTTCGAGAGGGAAGGCAATCGTAAATATTCTGGGGCTTTCCTCGGAAGAAAAAATCAGTGCGGTGGTTCCTTTAAGAAAAGACAAAAACAACAACGGTCAGACAAAATTTTTGGCAATGGTTACGGAAAAAGGTATAATAAAGAGGACGGAAATAGAAAAATTCATAAATATTCGCAAAGGCGGAATCGCGGCAATCACCCTCGATAGCGGAGATAGCCTGAAGTGGGTAAGGGTTACCAACGGAAGTGACGAAATAATGTTGATTACGAGACTTGGCCAGGCAATCAGATTTTTGGAAAAAGATTTAAGGCCAATGGGAAGAAATGCCCGAGGGGTACGTGGAATTAGATTAAGACCGACGCCGAAAACCAAGCTGAAGGAAGAATTTACCGATGGCGTTGTGGGAATGGAAATAATTGACGCAACTTTGGAAAAAATCAAACCGGAGGTTTTAATTGTCAGTAGTAACGGTTATGGCAAGAAAACTCCACTTGAGTATTATAAAATTCAACATCGGGGAGGAGTAGGAATAAAAGCGGCAAAAGTTACCGAAAAAACAGGGGCCCTGGTGGCAATCAGAATGGTTACTCCCGACAAAGAAGATTTAATCGTAACTTCACAAAAAGGAAACGTGATTAGAACCACCATAAGCAGCATATCCAGAGTAGGGAGAGTAACGCAAGGGGTAAGAATTATGCGTTTAGCCGAAGGAGACAAGGTAGCTTCCATTGCCTGTGTATAGTTTAGAGATTAGAGTTTATGATTTAAAGATTAGAGATTAACAATATGGATGGTACAGGGGGATTTCTTCATCCCGAAGAAATCGCAAAACAACTGAATATTAAAAAATGGATGAAAGTCGCGGATTTTGGCTGCGGTGCTGGTTATTTTACGCTTCCGATCGCCAAAAGACTGGCGCACGAAAGCAGGGTCTACGCCATTGATATTTTGGAAACAGCTCTTGAATCTGTCCGAAGCCGGGCAAAACTTCAGGGGCTTTTTAATATCGAGACCATTCATTGTAATCTGGAAGAAAAAAACAGCACCGGGTTGAGTGATGGTTCAATGGATTTGGTACTTTTGGCGAATATTTTATTTCAATCAGCCAAGAAAACTGATATAATCAAAGAGGCGATAAGAATTTTAAAGGAGAGCGGAGAAATGGTGGTTATTGACTGGAAAGAAAATCAGCCCATAGGTCCGGCAAGGGATTATATCGTTCCGCTTGGTGCCGTAAGGAAAATCGTTGAAGACGAGGGACTGAGGTTTAAGCGGGAATTGGCGGTCGACAAGTATCATTGGGGACTTATTTTCGAGAAATAAATTATGGAATTTACGAGAAAAAAAATTATCAAGATCGGTGTAATAGCCGGAGGTGTTATTGTTTTATTGTTGATTATCAATGCGCTTTGGCCGAACCCAACGCCTAAGCCCGCATATTTGGTGGTTTGGGGAGTTTATGACGAACAAGGGGTTTTTAACGAGCAAATTTTGGAATACGCGAAACAAAACAAGACTA
Organism: bacterium; assembly: GCA_030692145.1. Taxonomy (GTDB): domain Bacteria; phylum Patescibacteriota; class Minisyncoccia; order RBG-13-40-8-A; family RBG-13-40-8-A; genus JAUYCU01. The sequence goes on along the minus strand of JAUYCU010000001.1, from coordinate 6,417 downwards.
TTGCCATCAAATACGAGAAAAAGAATCCCGCAACCTATGAAGAGGATTTAATTCGGGCATTTGCCGAAAACAAGGCACCGGATATTTGGATGATGCACAATACCTGGCTTCCGAAATACAAAAGTTTGATTAAAGAACTTCCAGAAGCCTTATCGAAAGAAATTTTGCCTTTCGAATCTTTTAAAAATTCCTTTGTCGATGTGGTGGAAAAAGATTTTTCCGAAAAAAACAAAATTTACGGGTTGCCGTTATCCGTGGATACGTTGGCGATGTACTACAACAAAGATTTTTTCAACAGTGAAAGTATTGTCAGTCCGCCTCAAACCTGGGACGAGCTGGTTGAAGACATGGACAGTTTGGGTAAAAAAGACCAATGGGGGCAAATTACCAGGGCGGGCGTGGCAATGGGAACAGCGGAAAATATCAATCGCGCAACCGACATCCTGAGCTTGTTGATGCTTCAAAACGGGACAAAGATGGTGAGTGATGATAAAGCAAGGGCGGTCTTTAACGAAAGCGTGCGCTTAGAAGAAAAAACCTATTATCCCGGACAGGAGGCGCTGCGTTTTTATACGGATTTTTCCAATCCTTCGAAAAGAACCTATACATGGAATAGGCAAATGCGTTATTCCGTCGATGCCTTTATCGAGGGCAGGGCCGCGATTATGTTCAACTACTCTCACCAAATCCCGACAATAAAAGCAAGGGCGCCTTATCTTAATTTTGGTATTGCCCCAATGCCGCAAGTAAAAGACAGAAATTTTGACATCAACTATGCCAGTTATTGGGGGTTTGTGGTGTCAAAGAAAGATAAGTCTCTGGAAAACGAAAGAATTGCCCAAGAGGCCTGGAGATTTATCGTTTTCTTGACTCAGCAGAAAAGCAGTAAAATTTATCTGGAAAAAACAAGAAAGCCGACAGCAAGAAAGGACTTGGTCGATTGGCAAAGAAACGATTTGGAGTTAGGGGTTTTTGCAAAACAAAGCTTAACAGCAAAGAGTTGGTATCAGATAGATAATTTAAAAATTGAGAAAATTTTTATTGATGTTATTGATTCTGTTGTTCTTGGTTCGGCAACTATAGCGAAGGCAATCGATGTTGCGGCAAGCCAGGTAAACCTGGAAATGGGAAAAACTAAGCAGTAGATTATTGGACTTTTTAATAATTGGTGGTATAATTTTATTAGCATATGACAGATGGTTTAAATCATTTCGGAAAAAGGAAAATTATTTTTACATCCTTTTTATTGATTACAATATTGTTTTTACCGTTATTGGTTGGGGCCCAAACTACCCCGATTCCTAACCCACTTAAATGCGAAGATATTGAATGCGTGGTGCAAACAATCGCCGACTTGATTGCCGGATTGGTGACGGTAATCGGAACAATTATGATTATTATCGGCGGAATCCAGTATATAACTTCTGCCGGAAACGAAGATAAAGCAAAAAGAGCGAAAAATACCGTGCTTTATGCGATTATCGGCATTGCTATTGCTGTTTCAGCTAGTTTTATTATCGGTTTTCTTAGGGAGATTTTAAGCAGTAGCGGAGATTAATTGAAGTTTATGATGAAGAAATTAATAGTTATCGTTTTTTTGGTAATTCTTGCTTTTCCAACCGGTGTTTTGGCGCAGGGCATGGAATTGGTTTGGTCGCAAGGAGAATGCGACCAACTTGAGGAATATTCAGGCAAGCTCTGCGATTTATTGTGGACGGTTCAACAAATACTTTACGCCGTGGGTATCGGCCTGGCGGGAATCATGGTGATTCTGGGCGGCATTACCTATATGAGCGCAAGAGATAGCGAAGAACAAACAACGAAAGCAAAAAAGATGATTACTAATGGATTGATTGGTTTTGCGATAGTTATCAGTTTCGCGCTAATAATGGGATTAGTGAGGGGAATTGTGAGCGAAACCTTGCTTTAATTTAAAGAATTTTTCATCTATAATTAATTTGAATAACATTATGAAAAAATTTTTATTAATTTTTGGCATTGGGCTACTGCTTGTTCCGTTATTGGTCTTTGCGCAGGGCTCGGGAGAAGCAACTTGCATGGTTTGCAGAGTCCTAAACATAGTTAAGCAGATTGTTGCTGCGATAGGTTTTGGGCTTGTGGTTATTTTAATTATTATTGCCGGAATCAAATACATGACTGCCGGCGGAGACGAAAGCAAGACATCTGAAGCAAGAAAGGGAATACAAAATGCCTTAATCGGTCTGGTGATTGTTGTTGCCGCGTACTTTCTGATTAGTTTGGCTCAGGGATTGGTATCTGAGTCAGGCGGCGGATTTATTCAGCTTTTGACTGATCCGTGCATAAGTTGCGGGTATGGTGGCGGAGCTGCTGGATGCGTGGATGATTGGGATTGTCCAGGGGCAGAGCTTTGTATTAATGGACAATGTCAGTAATTCTTATTATTTCGGATTAAAAATTTTAAAGGTCGATTGATAAATAGTAATAGTTAAAATTGATTTATGAAAAAATTTCTATTGGTTTTCGCCCTGATGGTATTGGTTGTTCCCTTTATTGTCAGCGCGCAGGCAGCGGAAAGCGCAGTTACCACTATTTGTAACGTTTTGCAGGTTGCCAAGACGATTGTTGCCGCGGTTGGTTTCGGTATTGCGGTTATCCTTTTGATTGTTGCGGGTATTAAATACATGACTTCGGGCGGAGACGCAGAAAAAGCAGGAACTGCAAAGGGCGCAATAATCAATGCCGTTATCGGTATTGTAATTGTTGTTGCTGCGGTATTTATTATCGGCTTGGCTCAAGGACTAGTAATGGATGTTGGCGGTACGAATCTTTTAAGCGATCCTTGCGCAACAGTAGCGCCATAAGAGTAGATGTGTTGAAATTTAATTATTGAAAATTTATCGCTTTTAAAAGCTGGTGATTTTATCATCAGCTTTTAATTTACCCTTCACTTATTTCCGTTATTTTTAAGTTAGGAATAAAATTTCTGGACCTCTGATGCCTTCCCATTAAATTAAATAACCGATAATTATAGGTGAAGGGTTGATATTACGTTTTTTTTGCGTTAATATAAAAATATATCGATTAAATAAAAATTTTCTCAAAGGTCGATTAAGATTTTTCTAAAATAAAAACAAATTATGAAAAAATTTCTATTGGTTTTCGCCCTGATGGTATTGGTTGTTCCCTTTATTGTCAGCGCGCAGGCAACGGAAAGTGCAGTTACCACTATTTGTAACGTATTGCAGATTGCCAAGACGATTGTTGCTGCGGTTGGTTTCGGTATTGCGGTTATCCTTTTGATTGTTGCGGGTATTAAATATATGACCTCGGGCGGAGATGAGACTAAGGCAGGTGAAGCAAAAAAGGGAATAATCAACTGCCTTATCGGTATCGTGATTGTTGTTGCCGCAGTATTTATTATCGGTATAGCTCAAGGATTGGTAATGGACGTCGGCGGCACAAACCTGTTAAGCGATCCTTGCGAGACAATGGCGCCATAAGGGTAGATATATTGAAATTCGATTATCGAAATTTATCGCTTTTAAAAGCTGGTGATTTTATCATCAGTTTTTAATTTCTTGATTTCAAAAGTTTTTTGGGTTAAGATTTAGATTAATGCGCCGGTGTGGTGAAACCCGCCAGAGGCGGGCAGGTTGGTAGATTTAGTCGCCTTTGGCGACCACGCATTGGAAAATGCTCTATGAGCGAGTGGCGGAATTGGCAGACGCGCTGGGTTTAGGACCCAGTGGGGAAACCCTTGGAGGTTCGACTCCTCTCTCGCTCACAATTTTAAAAACTCCCGCATTACGCGGGAGCTTTTATTCCAAGGGATTTCTTTCCACCGGATATAGGCTGGGTGATTTATAGTTCGAATAAAATGTTTTTTTGAACATTAAATTTCCGTCTTTGTCATAAACTTCTTGGGTCAGTATTGCCTTCATTGAACCATCTTCTTTAATGTCATATTGTTTTGGTCCGTCGATTTTTACTATTCTGTCTTCGGTGCCATAAATTTCGAAAGTCAGCTCGGTACCGAAAATTTTCGTCTGCAATAAGATATTCGCAGGCGTGTCGTTGATAAATTTCAAATCCGGAGAAGGAGGATAAATCGTGGCATCGAATCCCTGAGGGTTATAATATTTCACGGGGAAGGCGTGGGCGAATCTTTCCGTCACTTTTAAGCCAGAGTTTATTGCTACGCGGAAAGCGGTTGTAGACACCTGACAAATTCCTCCGCCGTATTCGGGTACGGTTTTATTTTTCTTGATTACCAGTTCCGGTTCGTATCCCTGTTCCGGGCCAACTTCTCCCAAAATGTCATTAAAAGAAAACTCTTCACCTGACTTGATTAATGTCCCGTTGAATCTTGCCGTGGCGATTTTTATGTTGTGAACGCGATTCGAAGGAGAGCCTGCAAAATTAGAAACCCCTCTTCCCAATAGGGCGGTTATTCCCAAATTATTGATGCTTTCCGTTGTAATCGTGGCCTTTGTTTTTGTCGTTTTAAGGATTATATCTTGATTTTCTAAAATTCCGGCGGAAATATTGGGAATATTATCTTCTATTTCCAGTTTTATTCCATCTTGTGAAAGGGCGAAAATAGCTACCTTCCCGTCTTTAATGGTCAGTTTGGCGTCGATCGGTTCCTGATTTATTGACGGAGTCAAAGATGTTAGGTAATTTTTAACTTTTTCTTGGTCGATTATTATTCCCAAAATTTTATTATTGGGGTTTTCGGAATCAGAAACCGGCTCGAATGCAATCAGATTCAAAAACTCTTCTTTTCCTATCTTGTCGATTTCTTTTTTTGTCGTTTCCGTTGAATCTTTATTATTTTCAAGTATGTTTATCGAAATCGGAAGCATTTTGATAATCTCATTTACTTTTTTATGCGCTTTTTCGGTTTCCGATTCTTTGACTTCCGATTTCTCTTCAATCAATGATAATTGAATGTTGTTTTTTTCGGAATCGGCAATGCTTTCTTCAAGGTCTTTATTCATTTTTAATCTATTGATAATAATTCCGTCTTTTTCCGGCAAAACGGAAAAATCCTGATTTTTTGTATCGTAGACAAGAGTGGCGTTTTGGGCGGGTCTGTGTATTGAGCCTAGGTTAACTTGTAGAAATTCCTCCATTTTTTTTTCGTCGATTTTCCATATAATCGGCAGACTTTTTCCAAGAAAAGATTTAAGTTGTTGCCAAGAGTTCAAGACAATATTTTTATTGTTATGGCCGTAAGCGAATGCGGTAAGTGAAGTTTTTGCGGCATCGATGGTTATTCCAAGCTTTTCCGGACTTACTTGCCAGCTGTTATTTTCGTAATTCAAAGAAAAGTTTCTTTTGCCGAATTCCTCGTTTACGGCGTTCAGTTTTTCTTCCGTCGAAACAATATTTAATCCGCCGATTTTTATTCCCGCAACCTTCAAGCCCAGGTTTATTTTGTCGAAGTTAAAGATATTGAGCACGACAAAGAAAATTAAAATAATCAAAAAAATCACCATCCCAACAAGAATGTTTTTCAGGCGAACCAGGCGATTGAGTTTTTTCTTAGAAATTTCTATTTGCATGATTCAACAATATAATCATAACTTATTTCTGAAAATTTTAAAACTTTGCTATAATAAGAAGAATAACCAAATGGTAAAAAAATTATTAAACCATAGTTCGAAAACAGTTTTTTCCGCTGCTGTTATTTTATCTATAACCGCTTTAACCAGCAGGATTTTGGGACTTTTTCGGGACAGATTATTGGCGGGGAAATTCGGCGCAGGAGAAGAACTGGACATTTATTTTGCCGCCTTCCGTTTGCCGGATTTAATTTACAGTATTCTGGTGATGGGAGCAATTTCTTCCGCATTCATTCCTATTTTTGCCCAATACTGGCAAAAAGACAAAAAAGAAGCATGGCATCTAACCAGCGGTGTTTTTAATTTGCTTTCTTTAATTTTGATATTTCTGGCGATAATTTTCGTCTTTTTCGCGCCTTGGTTGGTTTCTTTTATTGCTCCCGGATTTTCCGGAGAGAAGAAAGAAATGATGATTGTTCTGACGCGAATTATGTTTCTTAGCCCGATTTTTTTGGGCATGAGCAGTATTTTGAGCGGTGTCTTGCAATATTTCAACCGCTTTTTTGTTTCTTCTCTGGCGCCGATTCTGTATAATCTGGGAATTATTTTCGGAATCATTTTCTTTGTTCCGAGAATGGGGCTTCTTGGTCTTGCCTGGGGCGTGGTTTTGGGTGCATTTCTCCATTTCTTAATACAGTTGCCAAGCGCAATCTATTCCGGCTTTCATTGGCAGAAAATATTCACTTTTTATCACGAAGGAATCAGAAAAATCATTAAACTTATGATTCCCAGAACTGTCGGATTGGCGGGAACGCAGATTAATTTTTGGGTTATTACCGCCATTGCTTCGACTCTAGCCACAGGAAGT